>NZ_JABWRA010000035.1:0-72643 GCF_014268705.1 Pseudomonas sp. SWRI179
GCGCAGCAGGCCCCTGCATTTCTTCAGGGAAACCGCATCGTCTGGTTTTGCGACTGCTGCGCAGCCGAGCGGGAGCAAGCTCCCTCGCCACGGGCGGTGTCTGGGCTGGCGTCATCGCGAGCAGGCTCGCTCCCACAGGGGATTGGGTTGTTGTAGATATTGTGTTCACTACCGTCCGGGGTGGGAGGGGGCTTGCTCGCGATAGCTATCTAGCGGAAATGGCGGTGTTCCTGAAACAACTGGATCGGTAGGAACCGGTAGGAGCTGTCGAGTGAAACGAGGCTGCGATCTTGCCCCAGACAATTGAGTCATGAGTGAAAGATCAAAATCAAAAGATCGCAGCCTCGTTTCACTCGACAGCTCCTACACAGCCCCTCACAGCTCCTACGGGTGGGGCGAGTCCCCGCGCTACAAAGGTTGCGCCGTTATTTACGCTTGAGCATCTCCGGCAACTGCGCCACCAGCTTCTGGTTATTCAACGGCGCCCGAATAAACCCACGCTGGGTGCCGTCCGGGCCGATCACGGCAAGATTGCCGCTGTGGTCAACCGTGTAGTTGGGCTTGCTGGTGTCCGCCGGAATGAAGGGAATGCTCACCGCATTCGCCAGTTTCTGCAGGTCTTCCACCGAGGCGGCGGTCAGGCCTTTGAATTGCGGGTCGAAGTAACCCAGGTACTGCTTGAGTTGCTTGGGCGTGTCGCGATTCGGGTCGACGCTCACCAGTACGATCTGCAACTTGGCCACCGCCTCGGGCGGCAGTTCGCTCTTGATCTGGCGCAGTTGGGCGAGGGTGGTCGGGCAGATGTCCGGGCAGAAGGTGTAGCCGAAGAACAGCAGGCTCCATTTGTCTTTCAACCCGTCCATCGCCACGGGCTGGCCGTCCTGGTCGGTCATTTTCACGTCCGGCAGGTTACGGCTCTGGGGCAGCAGGATGATGCCGGCGTCGATCAACGCCGTCGGGTCACCCTGGCCTTTGCTGGACAGCACCTTGTTGATGGTCAGGCCGAGGATCACTGCGATCACGGCCGCGAGGATGAAGACGGTTTTCTGGGTTCGAGTCATAGGCTCAACAGTAAGTAGTGATCAACGAGCAGGGCGATGAACAGCAGGAACAAGTACCAGATAGAGTACTTGAAGGTGTTGATCGCCGCGTGCGGCCGACTGCCACGGTACAACACCACGGCCCATTGCAGGAACCGGGCACCCAGCACCAGTGCGCAAATCAGGTACAGCATCCCGCTCATCTGGATCACGAACGGCATCAGGCTCACCGCCAACAGCACCAAGGTGTACAGCAGGATATGAATCTTGGTGTAGTGCTCGCCGTGGGTCACCGGCAGCATCGGGATGTCGGCCTTGGCGTATTCCTCCTTGCGGTGAATCGCTAGGGCCCAGAAGTGCGGCGGGGTCCAGGCGAAGATGATCAGCACCAGCAGCAGCGGTTCGGCGCTGACATGTCCGGTAGCCGCGACCCAGCCCAGCAGGGGCGGCGCGGCGCCGGCGAGGCCGCCGATGACGATGTTCTGCGGCGTCGCCCGTTTCAGGAAACCGGTATACACCACCGCATATCCCAGCAACGAGGCGAGGGTCAGCCAGGCCGTCAGCGGGTTGGTGAACGCCAGCAGCATGGCTTGGCCGGCCACCGCCAAGGCCAGGGCGAAGGTCAGTGCGGCGGCCGGCGAGACCCGGCCCTCGGCCAAGGGCCGCTTGTGGGTGCGGGCCATCACCGCGTCGATGCGCCGGTCCACCACATGGTTGACCGCCGCCGCGCCGCCGGCACACAGGGCGATGCCGAGGTTGCCGAACACCAGGACGGTCCACGGCACGCCGGCACGGGTGGCGAGGAACATGCCGACCAGCGAGGTGATCAGCATCAACACCACCACTTTCGGCTTGGTCAGCTCCAGGTAGTCGCGCCAGATCGCTTGGCTGTGGCGTTCACCGGTCAAGGTTGCCATGGCATCTCTCCTTTTATTGTTATAGGGCTGACGCTGTGTTTATGCGGGTTGAAGCGCCAGCGCAGCGGGACCTGATGCTTGACCCGGACCAGGCTGGTACGGGCGTGATAGTTGACCAATACCAGGGTCAGCAACAACGCGGCGCCCCCGGCGTTGTGGGCGACGGCCACCGGCAACGGCAGATGGAACAGCACGTTGCTGATGCCCAGGGTGATTTGTGCCGCCAGGGCAGCCAGCACCAGCCCGGCGAGCCGGGTCATGCCGACGTTTTTCAGTTGCCAGGCCAGGCCCAGCAGCACCACGGTCACCAGCAAGGCGCCGATGCGGTGGGTCAGGTGAATGGCGGTGCGGGCGTCACTGTCCAGTTGCCCGCCGAGGTAGTTGGGGCCGATGTGTTGGGTCAGGTGGAAGCCGTTGGCAAAATCCGCCGGTGGCAGCCATTGACCGTGGCAGGTGGGGAAGTCGATACACGCCACGGCGGCATAGTTGGAGCTGACCCAACCGCCCAGGGCAATCTGGCCGATCACCAACAGCAGTCCGGCGGTGGCCCAATGTTGCAGGCGCTTGGGCACGGTCAGCGCGGGTAATACGCCAGACAATCTCAGCGTCAGCAGGAACAGCAGGCTCAACGTCGCGAAGCCGCCGAGCAAATGCCCGGTGACCACCTGCGGCCAGAGCTTGAGGGTCACGGTCCACATGCCGAACGCTGCCTGGGCGAAGACCACGGCCAGCAAGAACAGCGGCAATTTCAAAGGCTGGCCGGGGCGGCGACGGTTCATCCAGGCCCGGGCGGCCAGCGCGGTAATCATCAGCCCCAGGGCCCCGGCAAAGTAGCGATGGACCATCTCGTTCCAGCCTTTGTGGGCTTCCACCGGGGTGTCGGGGAAATGCAGCTCGGCATGGGCCAGTTGGGCTTCGCTCTTGGGCACGCTGATGAAGCCGTAGCAACCGGGCCAGTCCGGGCAACCGAGGCCGGCGTGGGTGAGCCGGGTGTAGGCGCCCAGCAGGACGACGATCAGTGCCAGCAGCGTGGCAAACAGCGCGAGGCGAAATCCAGGTTTGGCCATGTCGATGCCCTCATCCGATGTTCGACAGTTTCAGCAGGTGGCGCAGGTCGTTGAGCAGGTCCTTGCCCTTGACCCTGGCGTCATAGCGCAGCACCAGGTTGCTGTGGGGATCGATGATCCACAGTTGGGCGCCGCCGGAGCCTTGGGCGCCTTTCTGATACGCCGGCAGGTCCAGTGGATAACGTTGCAGTTGTGGATACTCGCGTTGCAGTTGGGCGTCGTACTCGCTGTCCAGCGGCTGCGAGATGGCCAGGGCATGGCTGGCGCGGCCGGCATCGCGTCCCAGGCCGATCTGCACCTGCCGCGCCAGATAGACCAATTGGCGGCAGTCCACCGAACACTCCTGCGGCGCGGTGACCAGGATCTGCCAGCGTTGCTCATCGGCTTGTACGCCAATCTCGGCGCGGGTCTGGCCGGTGCCGATCAGCTCGCCGTGGTAGCTGCGACTGTCGGGCACCCAGAACTGGAATTTGTACATGCCGGTGGCGAGGATCATCGGGCCGATCACGCCCAGCACGATCAACAGCAATTGCACGCGCCCCTTGCGACGGCTGCGTGCGTCGGGCGCCTCAGACGTGTTGGTTGGATTCATGGTGTTTCCCATGGTGTCTCCCTGCGTTGTGCCATCCGAGATAAAGGAACAGGCCGAACAGCGCCGCCGCCATGGCGAACCACTGCACGGCATAGCCGAGGTGTTTTTCCGGCCCCATGGCCACCACCGGCCAATCGGTCCGGTAGGCGCCGGGGCCGCTTTGTTGGCGTAATTCATAGGCGAAGCCGTTGCGGTCGAGGTCGGCCCAGAGCTTGTCCGGCTCGATGGCGGTGACCAGTCGCGGCCAGGGGGCGCCGGCCGGGTCGGCGTGAAGTTGAAAGGTGGCGCCCGGGGCGACGTAGACCCAGGCCTGAAGGCTCACGGGTTGTTCCGGGGTGTTGAACACGGGCGGGATGCGCCGGTCCGGCCAGGGCAGCCAGCCGCGATTGACCAGCAGCCACAGCCCGGTGCGGTGGTCGAGGAACGGTTGCAGCAGTTCGACACCGACCTTGCCGCCGTGCTGGCGGTTGTCCAGCAGGATGCTGTGCTCGGCGTCGAACTGGCCTTGCAGCGTGACCGGTCGAAAGGCCGGATCGGCGGTGTGCGCCAGCTCGCTGCTGTCCATCGGCGCCGCCACGCGGCGCTCGGCGTAAGTGTCCATGAGCACACGCTTCTGTTCGCCCCGGCTCAATTGCCAGAACCCCAGGCACACCATCACCGGCACCAGCACGGCCACCACCAATGACGGCACGATGCCCGGCCGGAAGCCTTTCATGGCGTCGCCCGAAAGCTGTCGAACGGGATAGCTATACTCACGTGCATCGCGTCCCCCCGGAGTGTCCCTAATGCTCAAAGCAGCCATCGCCCTGATGCTGATCGCCACGATTGCCAGCCTGTTCAGCGGCCTGTTTTTTCTGGTCAAGGACGACAGCAGTTCCAATCGACTGGCCATCGCCCTGGCGATTCGTGTCGCCTTGGCCGCCGTCACCGTCGGCTTGATCGCCTGGGGCTTTTTCAGCGGCCAGTTGGTGTCGCATGCTCCTTGGTAAAGCGCCGCCCTGGTAACGGCTGCCTCAGAGGATGTAGACGAAGAAGAACAAGCCGATCCACACCACGTCGACGAAGTGCCAATACCAGCTCGCGGCCTCGAAGCCGAACTGGTGCTCGTTGTCGAAATGCCCGCGCATGATGCGCATCAGCATCACGAACAAAATGATCGTGCCAATGGTGACGTGGGCGCCGTGAAAGCCCGTGAGCATGAAGAACGTCGCGCCGTAGATCCCCGAGCCCAACGTCAGGCCCAGCTCTTTATAGGCGTGGATGTATTCCTCGGCCTGGAAGCCCAGGAAGGCGCACCCCAGCAGCACGGTGATCGCCAGCCAGATTTTCAGCGCGCCACGATGGCCTTTTTTCAGGGCATGGTGGGCGATGGTCACGGTGACGCTGGAACTGACCAGCAGAATGGTGTTGAGCAGCGGCAAGCCCCAAGGGCTGATCACATCCTTGGGCGGTGGGAATAGCTTGGGGTCGGGGTTGTTCAACAACGGCCAGACGTATTCGAAGTTCGGCCAGAGCATCTCCGATAAACCCTTGCTGCCTTCACCGGCCAACCCCGGCGCCGAGACCATGCGCACATAGAACAGCGCACCAAAGAAGGCGACGAAGAACATCACTTCGGAAAAGATGAACCAGCTCATGCCCCAGCGGAACGAGCGGTCGAGCTGGGCGCTGTACAGCCCGGCGCGGCTTTCCTTGATGACCGCGCCGAACCAGCCGAACAGCATGTAGGCCACCAGCAGGCCGCCGACGAAAAAGATCAGCGGGCCGTGGGAATCCGGGCGGTCGGCTTTCAGGTCGTTGAACCAGGTCGCCAGGCCGTACACCGTGACGAACATCCCGACCGTGGCGATGATCGGCCATTTGCTCTGGGCCGGAACGTAATAGTGCTCATGAGTTGCCATTTATTGTTCTCCTTATCGGGCACGCTATCGGTCAGTGTTTAGAGCCACCGGTGGATGACGAGCGGTGATGTCGAACAGCGTGTAGGACAGCGTCAGATGCTTCACTTCCTTGGGCATGTCCCGGTCGACGATGAAGCGCATGGGCATTTCGATGCGTTCGCCGGGTTGCAGCACTTGCTGGGTAAAACAAAAACATTCGGTCTTGTGGAAATACGCCGCCGCGTTGCTCGGCGAGATGCTCGGCACCGCCTGGGCGCTCATCGGCCGGTCGGTGGGGTTGTGCGCGACAAACACCATCTCGTTGACCGCCCCGGCCTTGACCACCAGCTCATCGCCCTTGGGGTAGAAGTCCCAGACCATGTCCACCGCGTTGGTCGACAGGAACTGCACACGCACCTGGCGTGACTCATCGACGACCTGCTCGCCTTCGTACTGCCCGCCGGTCTTGCCGTTGATGCCGAACGCCTTGCACATCACGTCGTAGATCGGCACCAGGGCAAACCCGAAGATGAACATGGCCACCACCACCAGCAGCAGGCGGGTGACCAGTTTTTTCAGCGAGATCGAGTCAGCCATGATTCTGAACCCCTACAGATAACTCTGTGGGAGCGGGCTTGCTCGCGAAGCAGGCGCTACGGTCTAACAGGAACACCGCGTCATCGTTCTTCGCGAGCAAGCCCGCTCCCACATTCATTTCACTTCCGGCGGCGTAGTAAACGTGTGATACGGCGCCGGCGACGGCACGCTCCACTCCAGCCCTTCGGCCCCATCCCATGGCTTGGCCGGTGCCGGGGGGCCGCCGCGGATGGTCTTGATCACGATGAACAGGAAGAAGATCTGCGTGGTGCCGAACATGAACGCGCCGATGGACGAGACCATGTTGAAGTCGGCGAACTGCAGGTTGTAGTCGGGAATCCGCCGGGGCATGCCCGCCAGGCCCACGAAATGCATCGGGAAGAACGCCAGGTTCATGCCGATGAACGACAGCCAGAAGTGCAGCTTGCCAAGGGTTTCGTCGTACATGTGGCCGGTCCATTTCGGCAGCCAGTAGTAGGCCGAGGCAAAGATCCCGAAGATCGCCCCGGGCACCAGCACGTAGTGGAAGTGCGCGACCACGAAGTAGGTGTCCTGGTACTGGAAGTCCGCCGGGGCGATGGCCAGCATGAGCCCGGAGAAACCGCCGATGGAAAACAGGATCACGAACGCCACGGCGAACAGCATCGGCGTCTCGAAGGTCAGCGAGCCCTGCCACATGGTGCTGGCCCAGTTGAACACCTTCACCCCGGTGGGCACGGCGATCAGCAGGGTCGCGTACATGAAGAACAGCTCGCCCACCAGCGGGATGCCGACCACGAACATGTGGTGCGCCCAGACGATGAACGACAGGAACGCAATGGCGGCCGTGGCGTAGACCATCGAGGTGTAACCGAACAACGGCTTGCGCGAGAACGCCGGGATGATCGAGCTGACGGCACCGAAGGCCGGCAGGATCATGATGTACACCTCGGGGTGGCCGAAGAACCAGAACACGTGCTGGAACAGCACCGGGTCACCGCCACCGGCGGCACTGAAGAAGCTGGTGCCGAAGTGGATGTCCATCAGCATCATCGTCACGCAGCCGGCCAGCACCGGCATCACCGCGATCAGCAGGAACGCGGTGATCAGCCAGGTCCAGACGAACAGTGGCATTTTCATCAGGGTCATGCCGGGGGCGCGCAGGTTGAGGATGGTGGCGACCACGTTGATCGCCCCCATGATCGAGCTGATGCCCATCAGGTGGATGGCAAAGATGAAGAACGTCACGCTTTCCGGCGCGTAGGTGGTGGACAGCGGCGCATAGAAGGTCCAGCCGAAGTTCGGCCCGCCGCCGGGAGTGAACAGCGTCGAGACCAACATCAGGAACGCCGCCGGCAACAGCCAGAAGCTGAAGTTGTTCATGCGCGGCAGGGCCATGTCCGGCGCGCCGATCATCAGTGGGACCATCCAGTTGGCAAGGCCGACGAACGCCGGCATCACCGCGCCGAAGACCATCACCAGGCCATGCATGGTGGTCATCTGGTTGAAGAATTCCGGCTGCACGATCTGCAAACCGGGCTGGAACAGCTCGGCGCGGATCACCATGGCGAACGAGCCGCCCAGCAGGAACATCGAGAAGGCGAACCACAGGTACAGCGTGCCGATGTCCTTGTGGTTGGTGGTCAGCACCCAGCGCATCAGGCCCTTGGCGGGGCCGTGGGCGTGGTCGGCATGACCGTGGTCATCGATCACAGCACTCATGTCCTTTCTCCTTCGAACCAATGGGCTGGACGGCGCGGGGCAACGCGCCCCGACCGGTTTTGGGAACGAGCGTCGGGCCGGCTCATTGGCTTTCCGCCTGTTTGAGTTCCAGCACTTCTTTAGGCGTCACCATGTCGCCCTTGTTGTTGCCCCAGGCGTTGCGTTCATAGGTCACGACCGCGGCGATATCGACTTCCGACA
Organism: Pseudomonas sp. SWRI179; assembly: GCF_014268705.1. NCBI lineage: Bacteria > Pseudomonadati > Pseudomonadota > Gammaproteobacteria > Pseudomonadales > Pseudomonadaceae > Pseudomonas > Pseudomonas sp. SWRI179. The sequence goes on from NZ_JABWRA010000035.1 coordinate 7,996, forward strand.
GTTGTTTGCCGAAGGCTGCCATGGAGGTGCCGGGCTTGCCGTGGAAGACAATGTTCAGGTGATCCTTGATCGGCCCGGTGGCGATTTTCGAGCCCTTGAGCGCCGGGAACATCGGCGGCAAGCCTTGGCCTTCGGCCTGGTGGCAGGCCACGCAGGTGGTGTGATAGACCTTGTCGCCACGCTCGACGAGCTCTTCGCGGGTCCATTCCTTGCTGGTCAGCTCCTTGAGCTGCGCGGCTTCGGCCTTGCGTTCGCCCAGCCATTTCTCGTAGTCGGGCTTGCTCTTGACCTCCACCACGATCGGCATGAAGCCGTGGTCCTTGCCGCACAGCTCGGCGCATTGGCCGCGATAGAGGCCGGGCTTGTCGACGCGGGTCCAGGCTTCGTTGACGAACCCCGGAATGGCATCGCGCTTGACCGCGAAGGCCGGCACCCACCAGGAGTGGATCACGTCGGCGGAGGTCACCAAAAAGCGCACCTTGGCATCGACCGGCAGCACCAGCGGCTTGTCGACTTCCAACAGGTAGTGCTCGCCCTTGGCGCTCTGGTTGTGGATCTGTTCGGCGGGGGTCGCCAGGTTGCTGAAGAACTCGACGTCCTGGCCCAGGTACTTGTAGTGCCACTTCCACTGGTAGCCGGTGACCTGGATATCGATCTCCGACTCACTGGAGTCGTACATCTTGATCAGGGTCGCGGTGGCAGGAATCGCCATCAGCACCAGGATCAGGAAGGGCACGATGGTCCAGAGGATTTCGACGCGGGTGTTTTCGTGAAAGTGCGCGGCATTCTGGCCGGTTGAGCGGCGGTGCATCATCATCGACCAGAACATGGCGCCGAAGACGATGATGCCGATGACCACACAGATCCAGAAGATGGTCATGTGCAGGTCGAACACTGCGTTGCTGATCTGTGTCGCTCCAGGCGCCATATTCACAGTCCAGGCCGCTTGTGCCTGACTGAAAATCGACCACAACAGGAGGCCCATCCATACGTGTGGATGTCGCGTCATTGCGGGTTCCCCTTATCGTTCTTGTTATCCCGTAGGCGTAAAGCCTGCGGCAAGGGATCGGCTATTCAGACTGCTTAATTGACTCGCCGCGCCTTGCTGCACATGCAATCGGGTGTCATCAGCTAACTCCATTCCAAACCGAGTATAGACAGCACCTGCAACCTCGCAACGCGATGGCGTAAATCGTTTGAAACAGCCGGGGCTTGCGCTAGAGCCCACGAATGGAGAAGGATGCGAACTGAGTGATGGCAAACCGATATAACTGTGACGCAGCAAGGAAGGGGCAGTTATGAAAAATAGGTCTTAGGAGTGTTTTTGCGCCAGCTAAGTTATGTCTTCCCTATTTCATTGCCTTTGTTTCCTGGAGTTGTCATGAACACCGCCGCATTGCGCGAGCAGATCCAAAAAGCCCAACAACACGAAGCCGAGACCGGCCTGTTGAGCCGTCAGCTGACGGCCCAGTTACCAACGCTGCACCCCGCTATCCAGCTACCAGATGCGAACGCCAACGATGTCCTGGCGCGTTTTGTCGCCGCCTACATCCACGAAGTGCCCGATCTGCTGGACGCGGCAAACGACGTTGCGAGAGAGGCGGGTATCGAGTCGCAAATCAAACCGGTCCTGAAGATTGCCGAGCAGTATTTCCTCCAGCCGCCGACGATCATGGCCGGGCATGTCGGGCTCGACAGCCTGCTGGACGAAGCCTATCTGGCGCACCGGTTTGTCGAAGAGGTGAATGACCTTTATATCAAGCATTTCGGCCAGCCATTGATCCCCTTGGACATGACGGTCGCCAACCTGATCGCCCACCAGTTGATCGGTGAGGCATTTGCCAACCAGCTCGATGAAGTGGTGCATCACACGTTCGACGAGATGCTCAACGACGAGACGTTTGCCTTGGAATCAGTAGAAGCCTATCGCGAGAAGCTCAGCAGCCCTGAGACCGGCGCCGCCTGGAAGCGCTGGCCGTGCATGTCCCGTCGCTTGGGTGTGGGCCTGGAACTGGATCAGCCGGCGGCTTGACTCATCAGGAAAGCATGGAACCCTTGTGGGAGCGGGCTTGCTCGCGAAGGCGGAGTGTCAGGCAGTCTATTAGCCAACTGATCCACCGCCTTCGCGAGCAAGCCCGCTCCCACATTGGATCCGTGGTGTTCATAAAATAGGTGTCCAGCACCAGCCCCTTGTGGGAGCGAGCCTGCTCGCGAAAGCGGTTGGACATTCAACATCTATGTCGACTGATCCACCGCCATCGCGAGCAGGCTCGCTCCCACAGGGGCATGGTTAACCGGTCGCTGCACCAACCCCTACGGTCGTGCGCAACCGCCCTTCCAATCGACGCTTGAGCCCACGGGATTCAATCAGCAGCTTCGACCCCTTGCTGGCATTCGCCCGGCCCCATTCTTCCAGCAACTCCAGGCACGAGTGATCGATGTAGCTCAGGTTATTGAGCGGCACGTGCACGGTCGCGCCCGTTGGGATGGTGCCCAGCACCTGGGTCAGCGCCGGCACCTTGAGGAAGGTGGCCGCACCCACCAGGCGCAATTCCATCTCGCCTTCCTGAGGCAGGTCGATCAGGCTGATTTTCAGGCGCGAGGCTTTCCAGGCCAGTTTCACCAGGGTCAGGCCGAAGCCGATCAGCACGCCGGTCAGCAGGTCGGTGAAGATGATCGCCAGCGCCGTGGCGGCGTAGGTGAACATCGGCATCCGGCCATAACGGCCCAGGCTTCGAAACGCCTTGAGGTCCACCAGTTTAAAACCGGTGTAGACCAGCACGCCGGCCAGGCTCGCCACCGGAATGCTTTGCAGCACGCTGGACAGCAACAGCACGAACAGCAGCAACCACAGGCCGTGGAAAATCGTCGACATCCGCGTGGTGGCCCCGGCTTGGACGTTGGCCGAACTGCGCACGATCACCCCGGTCATCGGCAGGGCGCCGAGCAGGCCGCAGAGCATGTTGCCGATCCCTTGCGCCGACAGTTCCCGGTCGAAGTCCGCACGTTCACCGCTGTGCATGCGATCCACGGCGGCCGCCGACAGCAGGGTTTCGGCACTGGCGATGAAGGCCACCGCGAACGCGGCGATCAGCAGCGTTGGGTCGGCCAGGTTCAGCAGGTCCGCCGGGCGCAGCCAATCAATGGCTTCGGCCAGGTTCTCCGGAACCTCCACGCGCTTGACCTGCAAGGCCAGCAGTAGGCTGGCGACGGTCGCCAGGCCGACGCCCAGCAAGGCGCCGGGAACGAAGCGCAGGCTGTGGGGGCGAAACTTCTCCCACAGCCACATCACCGCGATCGTCGACAGACCGAGCAGGCCGGCCTGCCAGCCGAAGGACGGCAAGGCCTGGGCCACAGCCGCCGGGAACGCCGCGAGGTTATCCAGCCCGGAGGGCTTGGGCGCCGCGTCCAGCATCACATGGACCTGGGACAACACGATCAGCACGCCGATACCCGCGAGCATCCCGTACACCACGGCTGGCGCGGTGACCCGGAACCAGCAACCCAGGCGAAAGCGCCCGGCCAGCAATTGCAGCAGGCCGGCCAGCAGCAGGATCGGCCCGAGCATGGCCACGCCATGCTGGCGCACCAGTTCGAAGACCAACACCGCCAACCCGGCGGCCGGACCGCTGACTTGCAGCTTCGAGCCAGCCAGGAAACCCACTACCAGACCACCGATGATGCCGGTAATCAGGCCCTTGGCCGGCGGCAGGCCGGAGGCGATGGCAATGCCCATGCACAAGGGCAGCGCCACCAGGAACACAACCACCGAAGCCAATAGCTCCCGTGGCAGAACAGCTTTTAGTTGAGCAGCACGCATGGCGACTCTCCCGAAGTTTCTTCAGGCATGGCGAGGCCCTACCGCCTGGATAGCGGTAAGGCTAGAACCACACAAGGATGATTAGGAGTGGTTAGAAGCGCGCTTTGGGCGTCGCCACCGGTATCGGATGGCTGCCATCGAGCGGCAGGAAACGTCCCTGGTCCGCGTCAAAGGCTTTGATCTCGCTGGTCTCGATGTTGTACACCCAGCCATGGATGAACAACTGACCGCTGGCCATGCGCGACGCGACCGAGGGATGCGTTCGCAAATGCTGCAACTGCGCGATCACGTTTTCTTCGGTGAGGATGGGCATGGTCTGTTTTTCGTCGCCGCACGGACAGTTGTCGTGGACCATGGTCTTGGCCACTTCGGCGTGGCGCAGCCAGGCTTTTACCGTGGGCATTTTTTCCAGGGTGTCCGGGTTCAGCACGGCACGCATGGCGCCGCAATCGGAATGGCCGCAAACAATGATGTGTTGCACACCGAGGGCCAGCACGGCGTATTCGATGGCGGTGGAGACGCCGCCATTCATCTGCCCGTAAGGCGGAACGACGTTGCCGACGTTGCGGGTCACGAACAGGTCGCCGGGGGAGCTATGGGTGATCAGCTCGGGCACGATGCGCGAATCGGCGCAGGTGATGAACATCGCCCGGGGCGCCTGGGCGGTGGCGAGTTTCTTGAAGAGCTCTTCCTGTTGCGGAAAGATCTCGTGATGGAAATGCAAAAAGCCGTCAACAATATGCTGCAGCGCTGCATCGGCGGTTTCCGCCACGGGTTGGGCTGAAGCCGACGCAGCCAACGGCTGTTTATCCTTGTCACTCATTGATTCATCCTCTTTTGACGGTATGACGCCAGTGGCTAAAACATCCAGGTCGACATCTGCGACCCGTCAGTCACTCGCTGAACAAGGTAGCGGCCGAAACTTAACTCAAACTGAAATCGAAGGCTCTAGGACAATGATTCCAGGGGTGGCGAAACACTGGCGCAGCTCATGCCCAGTGGTCTTTCCAGGGTCAACTTTAATCAAATCAATGACATCTGTCGGCCCGGCGGACAGAAGGCAGCGCAATCGAGATTGTATCCGTCGCGTCGCTCCAGTCCCAGGCGCTTGAGTGCCTTGGCGAAGCGCTGGGCCAGCAGGTCGGCGAACGGGCCTTCGCCGCGCATTCGCGCACCGAAGCGGCTGTCATACAGCTCGCCACCGCGGCTCTGGCGCACCAGGCTCAGTACATGGGCGGCGCGTTGCGGGTAGTGCGCCTGCAGCCACTCCTCGAACAGCGGCGCGACTTCCAGCGGCAGGCGCAGCATCACGTAGGCGGCATTCTGCGCGCCGGCGGCGTGGGCTTCGGCCAGCAGGCTCTCGATCTCGCTGTCGTTGATCATCGGGATCATCGGTGCGCAGAGCACGCCCACGTTGATGCCTGCCTCACGCATGACCTTGATCGCCCGCAGCCGCGCCTTGGGCGCCGCCGCCCGGGGTTCGAGAATGCGCTTGAGCTCATCGTCCAGGGTGGTGAGGCTGATCATCACGTGCACCAGGCGTTGCTGTGCCAGTTCGGTCAGCAGGTCCAGGTCGCGCAGGATCAGCGAGCCCTTGGTGACGATGGTCACCGGATGCCGATAACGCAGCAGCACCTCGAGGATCCGCCGGGTTATCCGTTGTTCCCGTTCGATCGGCTGATAGGGGTCGGTGTTGGAGCCCAGTGCGATCGGCGCGCATTGATAGCCGCGCCGGGACAATTGCTCCTCCAGCACGTCGGCGGCATTGGTCTTGGCGATCAGCTTCGTTTCGAAATCCAACCCCGGCGACAGGTCCCAATAGGCGTGGCTGGGCCGCGCATAGCAGTAGATGCAGCCGTGTTCACAGCCTCGGTACGGGTTGATCGAGCGGTCGAATGGGATATCGGACGAGGTGTTGCGGGTAATGATGGTCTTCGCCGTTTCGATGCGCACTTCGGTGCCCTGGGTCGGCGGGACTTCCTGATACCAGCCGTCATCCTCGACCACCGAGCGATTCGGGGCGAAGCGGTTGTGCGGGTTGGTCGCGGTGCCGCGGCCGCGAGGTGGAAGGGAGGCAGGCATGGGAATACTCCGAAAGCTGTATGTGCATACAGTATTCGCTGATTGCGGTTCAGGCCAGTGCCATTGGGCGGGTCACGGAACAAAGCCGACATTCACGCAAATGCTGTTCACTTAAGGCAATCGACAAACCCGTGGCGAGGGAGCTTGCTCCCGCTGGGCCGCGAAGCGGCCCCAAAACCTGCCAGTTGCGGCGTATCAGACACACCGCACCCGCCGGTTTACGACTGCTTCGCAGCCGAGCGGGAGCAAGCTCCCTCGCCACAGGGTCATCATTTTTCTTAAGTGAACGGCATTACGACATTCACGACGCTTTGACGTCCTGCTCACGGAGTTTTAACCGGGGCGAACCGAAACTGATCGTCACCACATTCCCTGGTTATCGGTCGCCTCCTGATGCTCAAGCTCTGTTTTCATTCGCTGTTCAGCCTGGCCTTGCTCGTGATACTTGCCGACTCGGCGGCCCAGGCGGGCGAGGTTGCCGAGACCAGGCCCGCTGAATGGGCGCAGCCGGTGGAAAAGGACTACAACCTCTACCAGATGTCACCGACCCTCTACCGCAGCTCCCTGCCAGACGGCGGCGCCGTGCCTTTGCTGACGAAGCTGCGGATCGGCACGGTCATCACCTTCCTGCCGCAGTCGGACAAGCGCTGGCTGTCCACCCCCGGCATCGAGCAGGTGCAGTTGCCCTACCGCACCAATCACGTCGATGACAGTGACATCCTCAGGGCCTTGCGCGCCGTCCAGGCGGCCGAAGCCAAGGGGCCGGTGCTGATGCACTGCAAGCACGGCTCGGACCGCACCGGGCTGGTGGCCGCCATGTACCGGGTGGTGGTGCAGGGCTGGAGCAAAGAGGACGCGTTGAATGAAATGACCGAAGGTGGCTTCGGCGACAGCCATCATTTCAAGGACGGCGTGCGCTACATGATGCAGGCCGATGTCGACAAACTCCGCGTGGCGTTGGCGAACGGCGATTGCAGCACCAGCGTCTTTGCCCTTTGCTCCCTGGAAAGTTGGGTCAACTCGACCACGACGACACGTCCCCTCGACCCTCAGGCGCTGGTGCCTCCACGCTGATCGGTCGCCTGCAAGAACGCGGTGATGGATTCGGACAGCGGCCGTGAATCGCCCCGTTCGAATATCGTCTCGCGTAATGCCTTGCACGTTTGCCTATCGAACAGCCCGTTGCGCTTGAATCGCTTGAACACCGTGTCGGCCAGTTGTTTCGACCAGGCATAGGCGTAGATGCCGGCGGCGTAGCCCGTGACGATGTAGTCCAGGCCATTGGGCCAACGTTCGTTCGCGAACACGGGCAGATGTCCGACCTGTGCGTTGATTTGATCGAAGACCTGCTGGGCCGTTCGTCCGTCGCCATGGCTGCGGTGCAGCTCCATGTCGAACAACGCATCGCGCAAGAACGCGGCTGTATCCCAACTGGTCTGGGTGTCGAGATAAGCCAGCAACTGATCGGCAATGGCATCGGGCAGGGGCGCCCCGGTTTGGTGATGCCTGGACAGGCGCACCAGGCATTGCTTGGTGAAGCACCATTGTTCGAGCAGTACGCCAGCGAATTCCGCCGAATCCCGGGACAGCTCGGAAATACCCGAAACAGCGCGATATTCGACCCGGCTCAGCACATGGTGCAAACAGTGGCCCAATTCGTGAAAAAGCATTCGCAGTTGCAGATGATCAAGCAGCACCGGGCTGGCACGTGAACCCCGCGGCAGCCAGCCGTGCAGCGTGGCGATCGGATAGCGAGGTCGGCCTTCGGCGGTGATGCGGCGGTTTCGCAGGGTGGAGGTATTGGGAAAGCTTTCCTGATTCGGGTCCTCGAACGGATCGAAATAGAGATAGCCCAGAAGCTCGCCCCGTTCGAAAACTTCAAGAAGACGCACCTGCGGGTGCCAGGTCGCCACGTCCCGACGTTCGATGATGTCCACGCCGAACAGGTCCCGGGCGACCAGCAGCATCCGTGAAAAGGTCGATTCCAACTCGAACCAGGCGCTGACGGTCTGTTCCGAGACGCCGGTCATTTGCTGGCGAAGCTTTTGTGCCAGGTATTGATAGTTCCATGGCTGCAACCCGCTGAAACCCTGGGCTTGGGCAAATGCCTCCAACTGCGCGCTGTCGCGGATAAACACGCTTTGCTGCTGTTCCAGCAGGCCTTGCAGGAAAGTCTGGACCTCTTCCGGCGACTGGGCTTGTTCCGGTTCGAGCGCCAACTGAGCGTAATTCGAATAGCCCAGCAGGGTGGCCAACTCATGACGATCCCTGAGCAACTGCCACAGCACATCGCCGTTGTCGTACACGCCGGCATGTGGCCCTTGATCGGACGCGCGCGTGCTGTAGGCGACATACACCTGCTTGCGCAGCACGGCATCGTCCGCGTAACGCATGACGATACGAAACGATTCTTCATCGAGGGTCAACAACCATCCCGTGCGCCCCTGTTCACGGGCCTGCTCGGCCATGCGCTGCCTGAAGGCAAGCGGCAGGCCACCCAATCGGGCTTGATCATCAAATGTTCGGCTCCAGGCTTTGTTGGCCTCATGCAAATGTTCCTGGAACAGGCTCCGGGCGCCTTGGATGCGCAGTTGCAAATCCTCCAAGGCCGGCTGCGAATCGGACCCCAGCCCGTTGCGGCGAAATTGCCTGAGGATCTTTTCCAGGGTCCGCTTTCTCACTGAGGAGAAATGCTTGGCGATCTCGCTGTCCGCCAAGCGTTGATAGAGTTGGAAGAGCTCGGGGTTCTGTTTTAGCGACCGCTTGAACTGCTGCAAGCGTGGGGTGCAGTCGAGCGAAGCCTGCTTCCAGGCGTCTGCGGTCCTGGTGGATGCCAGGCGCTCCAGCACATAACCGAACCCCCTGAGTCGCGCATGGATTTCATCCATGGCCAACACCAGGTCGTCCCAGGTGGGAAAAGGTGCTTGAGTCCGGATGATCTCGGCTACTTTGGCGCGGCTTTCGATGATGATCTGGTCGAGGGCCGGGGAAAAGTGTTCGGCTTTAATGTCGGAAAACGGCGGCAGGTCATAGGCCTGCAGCAGTGGGTTATCAGCGTGGCGCATGGAGACTTCCTGTCAGTCTGGACGTGTCACGGCAGTCTGGGGAGGAAGGCGATTGGCGCTGCGGTACATAGTTATCGCTTCCGGGCCGGGCGGCCCGGAAGGTGATGCCAAAGTTGTCAGTCGGTTTTTTTCTTCAACTTGGGGTTGGGGAAAAACTGCACCGCCTGGACTTTTGCGTCCGGCGCCTTGAGCGCCGAGGTGTTGACCCGGGTACCCAATTCCTTGGGCACCGACAGGCCTTGCTCGTTGAGTGTGTCGGAATAACCGCAGGCCACGCATTCGCGGTGCGGCACGCCGTCTTCGTTCCACATCATCAACTTGTCCGGCTCGCTGCAGGCCGGGCAGACCGCCCCGGCGATAAAGCGTCGCTTGGTAATCACAGGCCCCTCACTCATGCTGCCGCGTCCTCGGTCAGGCCGCTATGGCGCAAGAGTGCGTCAATCGACGGCTCACGGCCACGGAAGTCGACGAACAGCACCATTGGTTCCTGGGAACCGCCACGGGCCAGGATTGCCTCGCGGAAGGCGCGCCCGGTGTCGGCGTTGAGCACGCCGTCTTCTTCGAATTTGGAGAAGGCATCGGCCGAGAGCACTTCCGCCCATTTGTAGCTGTAGTAACCCGCCGCGTAGCCGCCGGCGAAAATGTGCGCAAAGCTATTGGGGAAGCGGTTGTAGGCCGGCGGACGCATGACGGAGACCTCGTCACGCACGCCTTCGAGCACTTGCAGAACGCTGCGGCCATCGCCGTGGGTGGCGTGCAGTTCGAAGTCGAACAGCGAGAACTCCAACTGACGGACCATCATCAGGCCGGACTGGAAGTTTTTCGCCGCGAGCATTTTTTCCAGCAGGTCCTGGGGCAGCGGTTCGCCGGTTTCGTAGTGGCCGGAAATCAGCGCCAGGCCTTCGGGTTCCCAGCACCAGTTTTCCATGAACTGGCTCGGCAGCTCCACGGCATCCCAGGCCACGCCGTTGATGCCGGACACACCGGCGTGTTCGACGCGGGTCAGCAGGTGGTGCAGGCCATGGCCGAATTCGTGGAACAGGGTGGTGACTTCATCGTGGGTCAGCAGCGCGGGCTTGCCGCTGTCGGCCGGGGTGAAGTTGCACACCAGGTTGGCGACCGGGCTTTGCAGGACGCCGTCGAAGGTGCGACGACGGTCGCGGGCACCGTCCATCCAGGCACCGCCACGCTTGTTGGCGCGGGCGTAGAGGTCGAAGAAGAAGCGGCCGACGTGCTGGCCATTCTCCTTGATTTCGAACAGGCGCACGTCCGGGTGCCAGCTGTCGAAGCCTTTCAGTTCGGCGATCTCGATGCCATAGAGGCGCTGCACGATGGCGAACAGGCCGCTCAGTACCTTGTCGATCGGGAAGTAGGCGCGCAGGGCTTCCTGGGCCACGCTGTAGCGCTGCTGGCGCAGTTTTTCACCGTAGAAACCGCTGTCCCAGCTTTGCAGGTCGGGGCAGCCCTGCTCGGCGGCATAGGCTTTGAGCTGTTCCAGGTCGAGGGCGGCGAACGGCTTGCTGCGCTTGGCCAGGTCACGCAGGAAACTGAGGACCTGATCGCTGGATTCGGCCATCTTGGTTGCCAAGCTCAACTCGGCGAAGTTGGCGAAACCGAGCAAATGGGCCAGTTCCTGGCGCAGGTCGAGGATCTGTTCCATCACCGGGCCGTTGTCGTTCTGGCCGGCATTCGGGCCTTGGTCCGAGGCGCGGGTGCAGTAGGCGGCGTAGACTTCTTCGCGCAGGGCGCGGTCTTCGGCGTAGGTCATCACCGCGTAGTAGCTAGGGAATTCCAGGTTGATCAGCCAGCCGTCCAGTTCCTTGGCCTGGGCAGCGGCGGCCATTTGCGCCTTGGCCGAGTCGGTCAGGCCGGCGAGGGCGGCTTCGTCAGTGACGTGCTTGGTCCAGGCCTGGGTCGCGTCCAGCAGTTGATTGGAGAAGCGGCTGCCCAGCTCGGACAGTTTGCTCTGCACTTCGGCGTAGCGCTTCTGTTGCTCGGGCGGCAGGTCGATGCCCGACAGGCGGAAATCCCGCAGGGAATGTTCCAGGATGGTTTTCTGCGCCACGTCGAAACCGGCCGCCTCCGGGCTGTTCGCCAGGGCTTCGAAGGCCTGGAACAGTTCACGGTTCTGGCCCAGCTCGGTGGAATAGGCACTCAGCGCCGGCAGGCAGGCCTCGTAGGCCTCGCGCAGTTCCGGGCTGTTGCGCACGGCGTTCAAATGGCTGACCGGGCTCCAGGCCGCGCCGAGACGATCATTGAGCTCGTCCATCGCCAACACCAGGCCGGCCCAGGTAGGCTGTTGGACTTGGGTCTTGAGGATTTCGGCGATGGCCGCACGGTTGTCCGCCAGGATCTGCTCGATGGCCGGTTGCACGTGCTCGGCACGGATCGCCGAGAATGGCGGTAGGTCATAGGGCTGCAAAAGAGGGTTGTTCACGCTCACGGTCGACACCTTGGCTGGAAGAAACATCGGCCCATCTTAATTACAATCGACGCTCACCGCAGCTAGCAGCGCCTATCACCGGATAAGAGAGAGCCTATCGTGACCCTTCGCACGTACCAGAACCACAGCCCGAAGCTTGCCCGTGGGGCGTTTGTCGACAGCACCGCGGTGGTGATCGGCGACGTCGAGATCGGCGAAGACAGCTCCGTCTGGCCGCTGACGGTCATTCGTGGCGACATGCACCGCATCCGTATCGGTGCGCGCACCAGCGTCCAGGATGGTTGCGTGCTGCACATCACCCACGCCGGCCCCTTCAATCCGGATGGCTTCCCGTTGCTGATCGGCGACGACGTGACCATCGCCCACAAGGTCATGCTCCATGGCTGCGCGGTGGGCAGCCGGATCCTGATCGGCATGGGCAGCATCGTCATGGACGGCGCGGTGGTCGAAGACGATGTGATCATCGGCGCCGGCAGCCTCGTACCGCCGGGCAAGCGCCTGGACAGCGGCTTTTTGTACGTGGGCAGCCCGGTGAAGCAGGTGCGGCCGCTGACGGACAAGGAGCGCGCGTTCTTCACCTACAGCGCGGCGAACTACATGAAGCTCAAGGACTTGCATCTGGCTGAAGGTTACGACCAACCTTGAATCGCCCCCCAAGATGTCGAATGAACCATTGTGGCGAGGGGATTTATCCCCGCTGGGCTGCGCAGCAGCCCCAAACCCTGCCAGCACAGCGTGTCAGGTTTGTTACATTCAATTTTTTGGGGGCTGCTGCGCAGCCCAGCGGGGATAAATCCCCTCGCCACAGTTTCATTCAAGCCTGTTGAGTGAACTGCATGACCACGCAGGAACAGCCATGCACTACCAGACCGTACTCTTCGACCTCGACGGCACCCTCACCGACCCCCGTGAAGGCATCACCCGTTCGATCCAGTTCGCCTTGGCCAAGCTGGGCATCGACGAACCCGACCTGACCCGCCTCGAACATTTCATCGGCCCGCCGTTGTTGCAGGCCTTCATGCAGTTCTATGACTTCGACGAAGCGAAGGCCTGGGAGGCGGTGAATTTCTATCGTGAGCGCTTCAAGGTCACCGGCCTTTATGAGAACCGGGTCTTCGACGGCGTAATGCCGCTGCTGGAAACCTTGGGCGGCCAAGGGCGCCAGCTGTACATCGCCACTTCCAAGCCCTGGGTCTTCGCCCGGGAAATCGCCCGCCATTTCGACTTCGCCCGGCACTTCAAGGTGATCTACGGCAGCGAACTGGACGGCACCCGCACTGACAAAGTCGAGCTGATCGCCCACCTGCTGGCCGAAGAAAGCCTCGACCCGGCCAGCACCCTGATGATCGGCGACCGCAAGCACGACCTGATCGGCGCCCGCAGCAATGGCCTGGATGCCGCGGCGGTGGGGTATGGGTTTGGCAGCCACGAAGAACTCAGCGCCGAGGGCCCGGCGTATCACTTCCAGACGGTGGATGCGTTGCATCAGGCGTTTCTGCGGCGTTGACTAGATGGCCATCGCGAGCAAGCTCGCTCCCACATTTTTCCGAGACGTCCACAATACGGGTGCCCACCGCCAAACCCCTGTGGGAGCGAGCTTGCTCGCGATGGCGGCAGCACAAACATCCCTGGCCTCAAGACAACACTATCGTGGCGAGGGAGCTTGCTCCCGCTCGGCGGCGCAGCCGTCGTAAGCTCGCTGATGCGGTTTGTCTGTGGAAATGAGTTGTCTTTTTTGGGGCTGCTGCGCAGCCCAGCGGGAGCAAGCTCCCTCGCCACAGGGGTTAGCCAGATCCCCGCCCGCACAGGGGGTATAGATGAACGCGACAGTTCAGGCCCTGAACTGGCTGGGCGCCACGCCGCTCCAGCGCACAAAGGCATGGCGGAAGCTGGCGGTTTCGCTGAAGCCCAGTCGTTCGGCGATTCGATGGATCGGCAATTGGTCCTCGCAAAGCATCTGCTTGGCTCGTTCGAAGCGCAGTTCGTCCAGCAGTTCCTGATAGCTGCAGCCCAGGTCCTTGAGGTGCCGCCGCAAGGTGCGCGCCGAGCAGTTCATTTGCTCGGCCAAGCCTTCCAGGCCGGGGGCTGCGTTCAGTTGGGCGTCGAGCAACTGGCGGATCCTTCCTAGCCAGGCCTGGCGTCCGGTGAATTCGGTGTTCTGCCGGCGGCAGCGTTCGGCCATGGCGTGATGGGTGATGGGGTCGGCCAGGGGCAAGGGTTGTTCGAGCCAGTGGCGGTCGAAGGCAAACGCGTTATCGACGCTGTCGAAGCGCACCGGGCAATCGAAGAGTGCGGTGTAGCGCGCCTGGTAATCGGGCGCCGGATGTTCGAAGCGCGCAGCGTGCAAGGGCAATACATGGCCGAGGAGGTCATTGCAGATCACCTTCAGCGAAACCATGCAGAACTCGGCATTGAACACCGCCAGGGCCGGATTCTCCCGATAGTCGCTGGCGCTGAACGAGATGTGCTCGCCGTCATCGTCCAGGTTCAGCTCGAAGAGTGTTCCCAATAGCGCCGGATAGCGCAGTGCCAGGCGCAAGGCGTCACCTAAGGTGGCACTGGTGAGCAGGGCATAGCCGAGCATGCCGTAGGACGAAACGTGCATGCGCAGGCCCAGCTCCAGGCCGATGTCGCGCTTGAGGGCCACGGCGTTGGCGCAGACCTGCATCTCCTGGTTGGTGGTGATGCGCGTATCGGCCCGGCTCAGGTCCGCGGCGCTGATGCCGCTGCCGGCCAACAAGGCATCGCTGGACAGCCCTTCGTTTTTTAAGGTGCTCAGTACCAGCGAGACGGCGTTGAGGGTAGTGAGGTGGGAATGCAGCATGTCCGTTTCCAGCCTGGGGTAGGCTGGAGACGGAGCAAGTTATATGCCGGGTACTTTGGCATGACGTCGCTTTTGTGGCGAGGGAGCTTGCTCCCGCTGGGCTGGTCCGACGCTTCGGGCGAAGCGGCCCCCGAAAGCTTGCGGCCGCTGCGCGACCGAGCGGGAGCAAGCTCCCTCGCCACAAAAGCCCCTCACCACAAGTTGATGCAGGTTCGGATCAGCTCAGCTCGCCACACAGGTCCAGCTCTACCAGCCGCCGAACCTCTTCCACCGGCAGCCCGGCGCCAATCAACGCCTGCAATTTGCCGAACGCGGCCTCGCGGGTCATGCCGCCACCGGACAGCACGCCGACACCGCGCAAGCGACTGCCGGCTTCGTACACGTCCAGCTCAACGCCACCTTCATGGCATTGAGTCACCGCCACCACCACCACACCGCTGTCCCGCGCCCGCTCGAGGCTGGCGAGGAAGGCCGGGTTGTCGCTCGGCCCGGTGCCGCTGCCGTAGCACTCCAGCACCAGGCCCTGGATACCGCTGCCCAATAGACCATCGAGCACCTGGGCGCTGATGCCGGGAAACAGCGGCAGCGCCGCGATGTTCGCCAATTGCTTGGGCTGGTTGTAATTCAACTGCGCCGGCAGGGCCGGCGCCGGGGTGCCGCCGCCCTGGCGTTCCAGGCGCTTGAATGGGTGGCGACCGAAGCTGCGCACTTTCGCGCAACGGGTCGGCGCCAGCAGCTCACCGTGGAAGTAAAGGTGCACGCCCGGTGCCAGGCCCTGGCCGAGGGCGACCAGGGCACCGCTGAGGTTTTCCCAGGCGTCGCTGTCGGTCACGCCGGCGGGCAGCATCGAGCCGGTGAAGCAGACCCGCGCATGCAGGCCCAGCAGTTGGAAGCTCATCGCCGCTGCGCTATAGGCCAGGGTGTCGGTGCCATGCAGGATCAACACGCTGTCGCAGCCCTGCACATCCACGGCGTCGACCACCGCTTCGCGCAGTTGCTGCCAATAGGCTGGCGTCATGTTGGCGCTGTCGATCAGCGGCGACATCTCCCGGAAGCGCCATTGCGGTATGACGAGTTCGGGCTGGCTGTGCAGGTAGTCGCGCATCCGCGCTTCGAAACCGGATGCCGGGGCCAGGCCGTGGGCGCTGGCTTGCATGCCGATGGTGCCGCCGGTGTAGAGCACCATGACGTGCTGGGCGGCAGGGTAGGTCAAGGAATTCATGGTTGTTCTCCGAGGACGAAAACGGCGGCTTGGGTCAGCCGCCACAACATAAGGCCGAGCATGACGCCGACCTTACGCTGTGTCACGCCGGGCGCAGGGGATGCGCCCGGTTTTTTACATCAGCCTGCGGCTCAGCGTTGCGCTGCGGCCACGCCGGCAGTCGCGGCGTCAGGTTTGGCAACCGGTGCCGACGGGGTGGCTGGCCATGCGTTGCGGTCCAGGTCCAGGTCCGGGAACTTGCTGGAGTCGAACACAGGGACCTTGATGCCGGCCGCACGCTGGTCATCGTAGTCACGCAGGATGCGCATGCCGACCTTGAACAACAGGAACAGCGCGATCAGGTTCACGAACGCCAGCAGGGTCATGGTGATGTCGGCGAACGCGAACACGGTGCCGAGGTTTTCGATGGCACCCCAGAAAATCAGGACCAGGACCAGCGCACGGTAGCCCATCAGGACCTTGCGATTGTCACCGATCATGAAGCGCAGGTTGTTCTCGCCCAGGTAGTAGTTGTAGAGGATCGAGGTGAACACGAACAACGACAGGGCCACAGAGATGAATATCCGGCCCCAGTCACCCACGACCGCCGCCAGGGAGTTCTGGGTCAGGGCAATGCCGTCGCCTTCGAAACCTGGGGTGTAGAAGCCCGACAGCAGGATCAGCAGCGCGGTGCAGGTGCAGATCACGAAGGTGTCCAGGAATACGCTGAACGCCTGGACCACGCCCTGGGCGACCGGGTGCTCGACCGACGCGACGGCGGCAACGTTAGGCGCACTGCCCAGGCCGGCTTCGTTGGCGAACACGCCACGCTTGACGCCCATGACGATGGCGCTGCCGATCAGGCCGCCGAAGGCCTGGTCCAGACCGAAGGCGCTTCTGACGATGGTCGCCAGCATGTCCGGTACATGTTCGAACTGCAGCACGATCACGTAGAGGGTCACGCCGATGTACGCCAGGGTCTTGACCGGAACCAGCAGGTCGGCAACCTTGGCGATACGCTTGATCCCACCGATGAACACCAGGCCCAACAGCACCGCCAGGCCCAGGCCGGTGTAGGTGGTGTCAAAGCCGAAGGCGTTGTTCAGGGAGTGGGTGACCGCGTGGGCTTGCAGGCCGTTGAAGGCGAAGCCGAAGGTCACCAACAGCAGGAATGCCATGATCATGCCCAGCCAGCGTTTCTGCAGGCCGTGCTGGATGTAATAGGACGGGCCGCCACGGTACTGGCCTTCGGAGTCGCAGCGCTTGTAGAGCTGGCCGAGGGAGCATTCGAAGAAGCTGCTGGACATGCCGACCAGCGCGGTCACCCACATCCAGAACACCGCACCAGGACCACCGAGGGTCACGGCGATGCCGACACCGGCGATGTTGCCCGCGCCGACACGGCCGGCCAGGCTGAGCATCAGGGCCTGGAAGGAGCTGAGCTGGTCAGTGCTGCTTTTCAGGCTGTCACGGAACACCGTGAACATGTGGAAGAAGTGACGGAACTGGACGAAACGCGAGCGGATCGTGAAGTAGCCACCGAGCCCGACAATGAGCACGATCAGCACTTTCCCTGATAGGAAGTCGTTGATGACTTCGAGCATGAGTATTCCTCGCTGTTTTTTGTTTAAGCAAATGCTGGCCATTTGGAAACATCGCGTTACATCGGTCGGCGCGCGGCCTGACAGGTGAGGCGGAGTTTCGTCCCGGTCCATTTTCGCGGGTTTGTTATTAGTTCGGTTTTCGCATGTTTAAAGGTCTCGTTGCGGACGACCGCTCATGCGAAGAGGGGCGGCACTATACCTATCAGTGCGGTGCCCGTCTGCACAGTTGTGGTGCGTCCGACGAAGCGGACCCTTTGAAACACCTGGCCTTCCGGTCAGGTTCTTGTGGGGACGAGCCTGCTCGCGTTGGCTGGCGACGCGGTTTACAACGGGCAGCGCGTCGTCGTTTATCGCGAGCAGGTTCCTTCCCACAGATTCAGTCATCCTTGGCGGCTATCAATTAAAAAAAGGGCTTGGGGAAGATCCCCAAGCCCTCAAAAGGTGAGAGGTGTCTAGTCCCTCGACCTGGTGAGCGGTGGCCGTGTCGATCACGCTTTGAGCGGGACCAGACGCGGAGCAATCATGTTTTCCGGGCGCAGGATGTCGTCGAGCATGGCGTCGTCGAGCAAACCTTCTTCGCGCACCAGTTCCAGTACGCCGCGGCCACTTTCCAGGGCGATGCGGGCGATACGGGTGGCGTTTTCATAGCCGATGTACGGGTTCAGGGCGGTGACCAGGCCGATCGAGTGCTCGACCAGCTCACGGCAGCGCGCTTCGTTGGCGGTGATGCCGACGATGCAGTGCTCGCGCAGCATGTCCATGGCCCGTTGCAGCAGGCGGATCGAGTCGAAGATCTTGAAGGCGATCAGCGGTTCCATCACGTTCAGTTGCAGTTGGCCGCCTTCAGCCGCGATGGTCAGGGCCAGGTCGTTGCCGATGATCTGGAACGCCACCTGGTTGACCGCTTCCGGGATCACCGGGTTGACCTTGCCGGGCATGATCGAGCTGCCTGGCTGGCGGGCCGGCAGGTTGATTTCGTTGATGCCGGTGCGTGGGCCGCTGGACAGCAGGCGCAGGTCGTTGCAGATCTTCGACAGCTTGACCGCGGTGCGCTTGAGCATGCCGGAGAACAGCACGAAGGCGCCCATGTCGGAGGTGGCTTCGATCAGGTCGGCGGCCGGGACCAGCGGCTGGCCGCTGATGGTTGCCAGGCGCTGTACGGCCAAGGCCTGGTAGCGCGGGTCGGCATTGATACCGGTGCCGATGGCGGTGCCGCCCAGGTTCACTTCGGTGAGCAGTTCAGGCGCCAGGGTTTTCAGGCGCGCCAGGTCTTCGCTCAGGGTGGTGGCGAAGGCGCGGAATTCCTGGCCGAGGGTCATCGGCACGGCGTCCTGCAGCTGGGTGCGGCCCATTTTCAGGACGTGGCTGAATTCTTCACCCTTGGCCGCGAACGCCTGGATCAGGCTGTCGAGGCTGGCCAGCAACGCGTCGTGACCCAGCAGCAGACCCAGGCGGATCGCGGTCGGGTAGGCGTCGTTGGTGGACTGCGCCATGTTCACGTCGTTGTTGGGGTGCAGGTACTGGTACTCGCCTTTCTGGTGGCCCATGGCCTCCAGCGCGATGTTGGCGATGACTTCGTTGGCATTCATGTTGGTCGACGTGCCGGCGCCGCCCTGGATCATGTCCACCACGAATTCTTCGTGGAAATCGCCGCGGATCAAACGTGCACAGGCTTCACTGATGGCAGCGTGCTTGGCTTCGCTGAGCTGGCCAAGTTCGCGGTTGGCGTCAGCGGCGGCCTGTTTGACCATTGCCAGGCCGACCACCAGCTTCGGGTAATGCGAGATCGGGACGCCGGAGAGACGGAAGTTGTTTACCGCTCGTAGGGTCTGGATGCCGTAATACGCTTGCGCCGGTACTTCGAGTACGCCAAGCAGGTCTTTTTCTGTGCGGAATGATGCAGCGGAGGACATGACGGAAATCATCTCGATATGGACCCGGCCTGTGCCGGAACGCTGTGGATCCTAGGCTCTGGGGAAAAATAGGGCCAATGCTGTTAAACACTGGCCTATGCATATTCGGCATAATGCCGGTGTGACGCCGACGATGCGGCGAACGTGTGACCTGTTTTGGTGCGTGTAGGGAGGCGTGATGAATCTTGAAAGCAAATGGCTTGAGGACTTCAGTGCCCTGGCCGCTACTCGCAGTTTTTCCCAGGCGGCCGAGCGGCGTTTCGTGACGCAGCCGGCGTTCAGCCGACGCATCCGCAGCCTTGAGGCGGCGCTGGGGCTGACCCTGGTCAACCGTTCACGTACGCCCGTCGAGCTGACGGCGGCGGGGCAATTGTTCCTGGTGACGGCGCGTACGGTGGTGGAGCAACTGGGCGAAGTGCTGCGCCATTTGCATCACTTGGAAGGCGGGCAGGGCGAAGTCATCCAGGTGGCCGCCGCCCACTCCCTGGCGCTGGGCTTCTTCCCGCGCTGGATCGCGCAACTGCGCAACGAAGGGATGAACATCGCCACGCGCCTGGTGGCGACCAACGTCGGCGATGCGGTCCACGCCTTGCGCGAGGGCGGCTGCGATTTGATGCTGGCCTTCTACGACCCGGATTCGGCCATGCAGATGGACCCGGAAATCTTCCCATCGCTGCACTTGGGCCAGACCGAAATGCTCCCGGTGTGCGCCGCCGATGCCAACGGCAACCCGCTGTTCGACCTTGAAGGCGAGGCCAGCGTGCCGTTGCTGGCCTACAGCGCCGGGGCGTTCCTCGGGCGTTCGGTCAACCAGTTGCTGCGCCAGCGGGCGCTGCGTTTCACCACGATCTACGAAACGGCCATGGCCGACAGCCTGAAAAGCATGGCCCTGGAAGGTCTGGGCATCGCCTGGGTGCCGCATTTGAGTGTGCGCAACGAACTGGCCCGGGGCGAACTGGTGATTTGCGGCGGCACGCAATGGCATGTCCCGCTGGAGATCCGTCTGTACCGCTGCGCCCTGGTGCGCAAGGCCAATGTGCGGTTGTTGTGGCGCAAGCTTGAAGGCGGTGTGGCGCAGGGTGCTGTCGGATCCTGAAACCAACGCAGTCCCCTTTGTGGGAGCGGGCTTGCTCGCGAATGCGGTGTGTCAGCTCAGAAGGTGGCGACTGACACACCGCATTCGCGAGCAAGCCCGCTCCCACAGGGGATTTGTGGTGTTTCGACGCTGACCTGCGAGTCAATAAAACCGCCGCTTCAGCGCAAATGACAGATGGTCGGCGAAAGTGCGTTTAACGCACCATTTTCGGTATACTGCCCGGCCTTCGGTCGGTTCGCCCGGCCATCATTCGTACAACAAGCCACGCCGGTTTCCTGCGTGGCTTGTTGTTTTTTGACGCGCCTGCGGGCGCCCAGAGAGAAGAGGCACGACGATGAGTGCACTGGTTGGCGTGATCATGGGCTCCAAGTCCGATTGGTCCACCCTTAGCCACACCGCCGATATGCTGGAAAAGCTCGGCATCCCTTACGAGGTGAAAGTGGTCTCTGCCCACCGTACCCCGGACCTGCTGTTCCAGTACGCCGAAGAGGCCGAAGCGCGTGGCATCGAGGTGATCATCGCCGGTGCCGGTGGCGCGGCCCACCTGCCGGGCATGTGCGCGGCCAAGACCCACTTGCCGGTGCTGGGCGTGCCGGTCCAATCGTCGATGCTCTCGGGCGTTGATTCGTTGTTGTCGATCGTGCAGATGCCCGCCGGTATTCCGGTTGCGACCCTGGCCATCGGCAAGGCCGGCGCGATCAATGCGGCCCTGCTGTCGGCGAGCATCCTGGGCGCCAAGCATCCACAATTTCATACCGTGCTGAAAAAATTCCGCGCTGAGCAGACAGACAGCGTCCTGGACAATCCAGACCCACGCATTGCCTGAGGTTGTTGACGAATGAAGATCGGTGTAATCGGTGGCGGCCAGTTGGGTCGCATGTTGGCCCTGGCAGGTACGCCGCTGGGGATGAACTTCGCTTTCCTGGACCCGGCGCCGGACGCCTGTGCCGCGGCGCTGGGTGAACACCTGCGGGCCGACTACGGCGACCAGGATCACCTGCGCCAGTTGGCCGATGAAGTCGACCTGGTGACCTTCGAGTTCGAAAGCGTCCCGGCCGAAACCGTGGCCTTCCTGTCCCAGTTCGTGCCGGTCTACCCGAGCGCCGAAGCCTTGCGGATCGCCCGTGACCGCTGGTTCGAAAAGAACATGTTCAAGGACCTGGGCATCCCGACGCCGGCCTTCGCCGACATTCAGTCCCAGGCCGACCTGGACGCCGCCGTCGCGGCCATCGGCCTGCCCGCCGTGCTCAAGACCCGCACCCTGGGTTATGACGGCAAGGGCCAGAAAGTCCTGCGCAAGCCTGAAGACGTGGCCGGTACGTTCGCCGAGCTCGGCAGCGTGGCCTGCCTGTTGGAAGGCTTCGTGCCGTTCACTGGGGAAGTCTCGTTGATCGCCGTGCGTGCCCGCGACGGTGAAATCCGCTTCTACCCGCTGGTGCACAACACCCACAAGGACGGCATCCTCAAGCTGTCCGTCGCCAGCACCGATCACCCGTTGCAGGCCTTGGCCGAAGACTATTCCAGCCGGGTGCTCAAGCAGCTCGACTATGTCGGCGTGATGGCGTTCGAGTTCTTTGAAGTGGACGGCGGCCTCAAGGCCAACGAAATCGCACCGCGGGTCCACAACTCCGGGCATTGGACTACGGAAGGCGCCGAGTGCAGCCAGTTCGAAAACCACCTGCGGGCGGTGGCCGGACTGCCGCTGGGGTCGACCGCCAAGATCGGCGAAAGCGCGATGCTCAACTTTATCGGCAAGGTGCCGGACACCGAGAAAGTCCTGTCGATCGCCGATTGCCATCTGCATCACTATGGCAAGGCGTTCAAGGTCGGGCGCAAGGTCGGCCACGCCAACCTGCGCTGCGCTGATCGGGCCACGCTGGCCCAGCAGATCATCAAGGTCGAGACGCTGATCGCCGAGCAATAATCTGTCATACCGTTGGAACCATTCGTCGGCTAACCTCTCTCATGGCTAAGTGCCAAAACCTGATCGGGCTTTGGCTTAGCGACTCAATGAGAGGGGAAAGCCATGGGAATCATCGGAACCATTTTTATCGGCTTGATCGTTGGCCTGCTGGCACGCTTCCTGAAACCGGGCGATGACAGCATGGGCTGGATCATGACCATCCTGCTCGGTATCGGCGGTTCGTTGGCAGCCACTTACGGCGGCCAGGCCCTGGGCATCTACCAGGCCGGCCAAGGCGCGGGTTTCATCGGGGCCCTGGTGGGCGCGATCGTGCTGCTGGTGATCTACGGCCTGATCAAAAGAAACTGATCCAAATGCATCAAGGCCCCCTCTGCGTCGCGAGCTGAGGGGGCTAGAATGCTCGGCGTTTCACTTTTCATTCATTGCCGAGCCCTTTCATGCGCCGTCTAGTATTGACCCTTCTTCTGCTGGGCAGCGGCCTGGCCCATGCCGCCGAGCTGCCGGAAACCGACTGGCTCGAACTGATGCCCAAGTCGGACCAGAAAGCCCTCGAGGCCATGCCCGACATCGACCACAACTCCCCGGAAGCCAACGGCACCTTCACCGAAAAAGGTGGCCTGAAGCAAAGCAAGGGTTTGCCGGCGGTGATGTATTCGACCAAGACCGTGGCGGCGATGAACGACAAGCACATCCGCATCGGCGGTTACCCGGTGCCGCTGGAAACCGACGCCAAGGGCCACAGCACGCTGTTCTTCCTGGTGCCCTACCCCGGCGCCTGCATCCACGTCCCGCCACCGCCGCCTAACCAACTGGTGCTGGTGCGCTACCCCAAGGGCCTGAAGCTGGATGACATCTACACGCCGCTCTGGGTGACGGGCACGCTGAAGATCGAAAAGGTCGACAACGATCTGGCGAGTGCGGCGTATGCGTTGGAGGCGGAGAAGGTGAGGGTGGTGCAGGAGGCGGATCTATAAGCTTGGCGCGGACCCTTGTGGGAGCGGGCTTGCTCGCTCCCACAGGTTTATTGCGGTGGGGTTTAGAGCGGCTTGCTGCAAATGCTCACACCCAGGGTATGGCTGGCGTCCGGCAACAACGTCACCACATCCTCCATCACATTCGCCGTCTCGATGCACAGCATGCGCTGCCAGCCATCGTCGGCCATGTCGCTGAAGGCCTTGGCGCGTTCGATCCAGGGGTTCCAGATCACCGCCGAGCGCGAACCGCTGCTGGTCAGCTCGATCCGTCGTTGCCACTGCGGATCAACGATGCTCAGCGTCGGCGGGGTGTCGAGGTAGATACGGTCGGTCTCGCCGGTGAAATGCAGGTCGCCGGCCTGGGTGTGGGTGTTCCAGTCGTCGAGGGTCTCGATGTAGTTCAAGCCATCGACGCCTTCGACCTGCACGTTGCGCACGTCGCTCACGGCGAAGTAGCTGTGCAGCGCCTGGCTGAGGCTGACGGTTTCGCTGCCACGGTTATGGCTGGTGAGGCGGATGTGCAGTTGCGCGTCCATCACGATGGCCAGCGTCAGGTCGACCTGATGAGGCCAGCCCGCAAGGCCGTTTTCGGGATAAGGCAGCATGAATTCGATTTTCAGGCTTTCGCCTTCGGCCTCGATGCCCTTCAGTTCCCAATCCATCGCCCGCACCAGGCCGTGGGCGGTGGCCGGGTCATTGCTCACGCGCATGGCCTGCACGCTGTCGGGGTTGCGCGTCAGGTTGCCGAACCACGGCCAGCACACCGGCACGCCCGCGCGGATGCTCTTGCCGGCCTTGAATGTGGCCTGGTCGTTGAGCCAGATCAGTGGCGGCTGGCCGTCCACTTGATAACTGAGGATGTGCGCGCCTTGCTGGGCCACCAGCAACTCGGCCTGACCGTGGCGGATGCGCCAGGCGTTCAGTTCATCCAGTTTGACCGCGTCGACGTTGGGCGTAGGCATGTTGCAAATCTCGTTCGGTGACAGGGACTGCAATGGACCGCAAAACGGTCGCCGTGTTTAACGGGCGCGCGGCGGAACCGAGCGGGTACGACCGCTGCCGTCGATGGCGACGAAGACGAATACCGCCTCGGTCACCTTGCGCCATTCACTGGACAGCGGGTCATCGCTCCAGACCTCGACCATCATCTGGATCGAGCTGCGGCCGATTTCCAGCGCCTGGGTATAGAAGGACAACTGCGCGCCCACCGCCACCGGCACCAGGAACGCCATGCGATCGATCGCCACGGTGGCCACGCGTCCGCCGGCCACTTTGCTGGCCATGGCGGTGCCGGCCAAGTCCATCTGGGACACCAGCCAGCCGCCGAAAATATCGCCGAAGCCGTTGGTCTCCCGTGGGAGCGCGGTGATTTGCAGGGCCAGGTCGCCTTGCGGGATGGGATCTTCTTGTTCGAGCTCTATCATGCCGGGGGTGCCTCTGACCCGTAACGCTGTCTGGTACTTCAGGTGAATAGCCGTCTTCGTAAAAAACGATTCAGCCCGAACATACTGCGTTCGTCACGTTTTTCGTAAAGGCGTGCCAAAGGGAAACTCTGCGAAACCGGCTGATCTTGTACTACATCACCAACGACGTTTTCGCACAGCAACCCCTTACAGAGTACTGCAAGGTTGCGAGTATATCGGGCGATAGACGTCGAGACGACCACTCGGTTCTGATTTCGACTGTCAAATACGCGCCTCTATGTGCTTTTTCGAACAATTTGCTATCGTGCCGAACCTGCCCAGGCCCCAACCCGAGTTGCCAGGGTTGCAGAACCGACTATAAGAGAAGCCCTTGCCATGACCACTGCGCCTTCGAGCACGGCGACGCCCGCACAACCGGCACGTCCATTGACCCGCAACGATTACAAGACCCTGTCGCTTTCAGCCCTGGGCGGTGCGCTGGAGTTCTACGATTTCATCATTTTCGTGTTCTTTGCCACCGTGGTCGGCAAATTGTTTTTCCCGGCCGAAATGCCCGAGTGGCTGCGCCTGATGCAGACGTTCGGCATTTTTGCCGCCGGTTACCTGGCCCGGCCGCTGGGCGGGATCATCATGGCCCACTTCGGCGACCTGCTGGGGCGCAAGAAAATGTTCACCCTGAGCATCTTCATGATGGCCGTTCCGACCCTGATCATGGGGCTGTTGCCGACTTATGCACAGATCGGCATGTGGGCACCGATCCTGTTGTTGCTGATGCGGGTGATCCAAGGCGCGGCCATCGGCGGGGAAGTGCCGGGCGCCTGGGTCTTCGTTTCCGAACACGTTCCGGCGCGCCACATCGGCTATGCCTGCGGCACGCTGACCTGCGGCCTGACGGCGGGGATCCTGTTGGGGTCGCTGGTGGCAACGGCGATCAACAGCATTTATACACCGGTGGAAGTGGCCGATTACGCCTGGCGGATCCCGTTCCTGCTGGGTGGCGTGTTCGGGCTGTTTTCGGTGTACTTGCGCCGCTGGCTGCACGAAACCCCGGTGTTCGCCGAACTGCAACTGCGCAAGGCCCTGGCCGAGGAAGTGCCGCTGCGGGCCGTGCTGCGTGATCATCGCGGCGCCATCGCCATTTCCATGCTGCTGACCTGGCTGCTGTCGGCTGGCGTCATCGTGGTTATCCTGATGACACCGACCGTGCTGCAGACGGTGTACCACTTCAGCCCGACCGTCGCGCTGCAGGCCAACAGCCTGGCGATCGTGTTCCTGAGCTTGGGTTGCATTGGTGCGGGTGTGCTGGCCGACCGTTTTGGTGCCGGCCGGGTGTTTGTCTTCGGCAGTGGTTTGCTGTTGATCACCTTCTGGACGTTCTATCACTGCCTGTTCGACCACCCCGAGTGGCTGTTCCCGCTGTATGCCCTGAGTGGCTTGCTGGTAGGCACCATCGGCGCGGTGCCTTATGTCATGGTCAACGCCTTCCCGGCCGTGGTGCGCTTCAGCGGCCTGTCGTTTTCCTACAACTTGGCCTACGCGATTTTTGGCGGGTTGACGCCGATGATCGTGACCCTGTTGCTGAAAGAGAGCTCGATGGGGCCGGCATATTATGTGGCGGCCATCTGTGGGATCGGGATTGTGGTGGGCGGGTATCTCTGGAAGCAGGGGCGCTAGGCGGCGCTGCCCACCTAGGGCAGGTGTGTTCATTGTGGCGAGGGAGCTTGCTCCCGCTGGGTTGCGCAGCGACCCCGTGAGTGCTGCGCACTCAAGCGGGAGCAAGCTCCCTCGCCACAAGAATCATCCTGCAAAACTCAATGCTGGCCTTTCATCCAATTGTCATATTTCAGCCATAGAGTGTTCATACGGCTTACCGATACTTTGCCGACTTAACACACCCTATCTGCTAGGAGTAAGGCATGAAACTGAAGCGTTTGATGGCGGCAATGACGTTTGTCGCTGCTGGCGTTGCGACTGCCAACGCGGTTGCCGCTGTTGACCCTGCGATCCCGAGCTACACCAAGACCACTGGTGTATCGGGCAACCTCTCCAGCGTCGGCTCCGATACCCTGGCCAACCTGATGACCTTGTGGGCCGAGAACTACAAGAAAGAATACCCGAACGTAAACATCCAGATTCAGGCCGCCGGTTCCTCTACCGCGCCGCCCGCACTCACCGAAGGCACCGCCAACCTGGGCCCGATGAGCCGCAAGATGAAGGACAACGAGCTGCAGGCCTTCGAAACCAAATACGGCTACAAGCCAACCGCTATCCCGGTAGCCGTGGACGCCCTGGCCGTATTCGTGCACAAGGACAACCCGATCAAGCACCTGACCATGGCTCAGGTCGATGCGATCTTCTCCTCGACTCGCCTGTGCGGCGCCAAGGCTGACGTCAAGACCTGGGGCGACCTGGGCGTGACCGGCGACCTGGCCAACAAGCCGGTCCAGCTGTTCGGTCGTAACTCGGTATCCGGCACCTACGGCTACTTCAAGGAAGAAGCCCTGTGCAAAGGCGACTACAAGCCAAACGTCAACGAACAGCCTGGTTCGGCTTCGGTTGTGCAGTCGATCAGCAGCTCGCTTAACGGCGTCGGCTACTCGGGTATCGGCTACAAGACCGCCAGCGTGAAAACCGTTGCCCTGGCCAAGAAAGAAGGCGGCGAGTTCGTCGAGGACACCGAAGAAAACGCCCTGAACGGCAAGTACCCGCTGTCGCGTTTCCTCTACGTGTACGTCAACAAGGCGCCGAACAAGCCTCTGGCCCCGCTGGAAGCCGAGTTCGTGAAGCTGATCCTGTCCAAACAAGGCCAGGAAGTCGTAGTCAAGGACGGCTACATCCCACTGCCAGCCAAAGTAGCCGCCAAGGCACTGGCTGACCTGGGTCTGTCGGAAGGCGGCAGCGTCGCCAAGAAGTAATACCTGAGTCCGGGCCAACGCCCGGGCTGCGGTGGGAGTGGACACCACTGCCACCGCCCAATTTTCCCATCCGCTGCCGCTTCTAGCTGGCGGCGGATTTGTTGCGTCACTTCACTGTCATCTTTCTGTCATACAGGATCGCTAGGGTGTGCGCATGAATGATCTGGCCAACTCCACAATGACTACGACTTCCCCTCCCAAGCGCATTGACTTCAATACGCCTGAGCTGCAACGCAAGCGCCGCATCCGCGCGCTCAAGGATCGCCTGACCCGCTGGTACGTGCTGGTCGGCGGTCTCGCCGTCCTGGCAGCCATTACGCTGATTTTCTTTTTCCTGGCCTACGTGGTGCTGCCCCTGTTCCAGGGTGCGGACCTGACCGCCAAGGATTCGATCACCCCGGCCTGGATGCAAGACGCCGGCAAACCGCTGATGATCGCCATCGAAGAACAGAACCAAGTGGCCATGCGCGTTTCCGACAAGGGCCAGGCACTGTTCTACGAACTCGACAGCGGCGCCGAACTGCGCCGTGTCGACCTGCCGGTTCCTGCCGGCGCCACTGTGGTCTCCATCGCGGAAGACCAACCCGGCAGCCCACTGGTGGCGATCGGCCTGTCCAACGGCCAGGCCCTGGTGTTCCGCCACACCTATAAAGTCAGCTATCCCGACGGCAAGAAAACCATTTCGCCCGCCATCGAATACCCTTACGGCGAGGCGCCGATAGCGTTGAACGAGCAGGGCGCGCCTTTGGAGCACGTCAGCCTCAACGCCACCGATTCGACCCTGTTGCTGGCCGGCTCCAGCGGCGCCCAGCTGTATGTACTGTCGCTCACCAGCGAAGAAAACATGATGACCGGCGAAGTCACCAGCGAGCAGACGCGTATCGATCTGCCGCAGATGACCGAGCCAGTGAAGAACATTTTCGTCGACCCGCGCCAGCAATGGTTGTACGTGGTCAACGGTCGCGCCCAGGCCGATGTGTTCAGCCTGCGGGACAAGAGCCTCAACGGTCGCTACAAACTGCTGGAGAACGGCGAGGCCCAAGTCACCGCCGCCACCCAGTTGGTCGGCGGGATCTCGCTGATCATCGGCGACTCCAAGGGCGGCCTGGCCCAGTGGTTCATGGCCCGCGACCCGGACGGCGAGCTGCGTTTCAAACAGATTCGTACCTTCCAGATGGGCAGCGCGCCCATCGTCGAGATCAGCGCCGAAGAACGTCGCAAAGGTTTCGTGGCACTCGACACCGCCGGCAAGCTCGGTGTGTTCCACAGCACCGCCCACCGCACCCTGCTGGTGGACCAAGTGGTCGATGGCCAAGGCTTGTTCGGCCTGTCGCCACGGGCCAACCGCCTGATCGTCGAGCAGGGCGGCAAGCTGCAACCGTTGACCCTGGACAACCCGCACCCGGAAGTGTCCTGGAGCGCGTTGTGGAGCAAGGTCTGGTACGAAAACTACGACGAACCTAAATACGTCTGGCAATCGACCGCCGCCAACACCGACTTCGAACCCAAGCTGAGCCTTTCGCCGCTGACCTTCGGTACCCTGAAAGCGGCGTTCTACGCGATGCTCCTGGCTGCGCCGCTGGCGGTGGCCGCGGCGATCTACACCGCCTACTTCATGGCCCCGGGCATGCGTCGCAAGGTCAAGCCGGTGATCGAGCTGATGGAAGCGATGCCGACGGTGATCCTTGGTTTCTTCGCCGGCCTGTTCCTGGCGCCGTACGTCGAAGGGCACCTGCCGGGCATCTTCAGTCTGCTGATGTTGCTGCCCGTCGGCATCCTGGTCGCCGGTTTCACCTTCAGTCGCCTGCCGGAATCCATTCGCTTGCGAGTGCCGGACGGTTGGGAAAGCGCCCTGTTGATCCCGGTGATCCTGTTCGTGGGCTGGCTCTCGCTGTACATGAGCCCGTACATGGAAACCTGGTTCTTCGGCGGCGACATGCGCATGTGGATCTCCCATGACCTGGGCATCACCTACGACCAGCGCAACGCCTTGGTGGTCGGCCTGGCGATGGGCTTCGCGGTGATCCCGAACATCTACTCCATCGCCGAAGACGCCGTGTTCAGCGTGCCGCGCGGCCTGACCCTGGGCTCCCTGGCCCTCGGTGCCACGCCATGGCAGACCATGACTCGCGTGGTGATCCTCACCGCCAGCCCGGGCATTTTCTCGGCGTTGATGATCGGCATGGGCCGTGCAGTGGGCGAGACCATGATCGTGTTGATGGCCACCGGTAACACGCCGGTCATGGAAATGAACCTGTTCGAAGGCCTGCGCACCTTGGCGGCCAACGTGGCGGTGGAGATGCCGGAATCCGAAGTCGGCGGCAGCCATTACCGCGTGCTGTTCCTGTCGGCCCTGGTGCTGCTGTTGTTCACCTTCGTCATGAACACCCTCGCCGAGCTGATCCGTCAGCGTCTGCGCAAGAAATATTCGTCGCTTTAAGAAAGGTAGAAGTCTGTGAAACAGAACTCCCTGAAAGGATGGTTCAAGAGCGGCGCCCCCGGCGTCTGGATCAGCGGTGGCGCAGTGTCCATCGCGGTCATCATGACCATTGGCCTGCTGGCGGTGATCGCCGTGCGCGGCCTGGGCCACTTCTGGCCGGCGGACCTGATCCACGCCAGCTACAACGTACCGGGCATGCCTGCGCACCTGGTGGTCGGCGAAGTCGTACAGAAAGAAGAAGTGCCTCGTGAGCGCCTGAAAAGCGCCGGCCTGCCGGTGCCGGACGAAGGCCCCGAGTTCATGACCCGCGAACTGATCAAGGTCGGCAACCGCGACCTGAACGGCACCGACTTCACCTGGATCGTCGGCGATTGGCTGACCAACCAGACGACGCCGCCGGAACTGATGGCCATCGAGCGTCGTGAGTGGGGCAATTTCTACGGCTACCTGGTCAACGTCAAGGAAGGCGGCAAGGTCATCGCCGAAGGCGAGGCCGCCTGGCCGCAACTGCAGGCTCGGGTACAGCGCGTCAACCAGTTGGCCGCCGAGCTCAAGACCCTGGAAAAAGTCGACATCGGCGCCATCAACGCCGGCCTGGAGCGTATCCGCCTGCACGGTCGCAAATTGGAACTGGACGGCAAGCTCGACGCCGCCGCCCAGGCCGACCTGGAAAGCGAACGCGCCGAACTCAACGCCCGCTACAAGGACATCGAAGCGCGCCTGGCCGACCTGCATGCGCAGTTCAACCGCGACAGCCTGACGGCCCGCGATGCCAACGGCAAGGAAGTGGAAATCGAAATCGGCAAAGTGGTGCACGCCTACCAGCCAAACGGCATGGGCACGTTCACCAAGATGGGTTTCTATTTCAGCAAGGTCTGGGAATTCCTCAGCGACGACCCTCGTGAAGCCAACACCGAAGGTGGCATCTTCCCGGCGATTTTCGGCACCGTGATGATGACCCTGATCATGGCGATGATCGTCACGCCGTTTGGTGTGCTGGCAGCTGTCTACCTGCGTGAATATGCCCGCCAAGGCACGATGACCCGCTTGATCCGCATCGCGGTGAACAACCTCGCCGGCGTTCCGGCCATTGTCTACGGTGTGTTCGGCCTGGGTTTCTTCGTCTATGTGCTGGGCGGTTCGGTCGACCGTTTGTTCTTCCCCGAAGCCTTGCCGGCGCCGACCTTCGGCACCCCGGGCCTGCTCTGGGCGTCCCTGACCCTGGCGCTGCTGGCGGTGCCGGTGGTGATCGTGGCCACTGAAGAAGGCCTGGCGCGGATCCCGCGCACCGTGCGCGAAGGCTCCCTGGCCCTCGGCGCGACCAAGGCCGAGACCTTGTGGAAAATCGTCCTGCCGATGGCGAGCCCGGCGATGATGACCGGGATGATCCTTGCCGTGGCCCGTGCCGCCGGTGAAGTGGCACCGTTGATGCTGGTGGGCGTGGTGAAGCTGGCCCCGTCGCTGCCGCTGGACGGTAACTACCCGTACCTGCACCTAGACCAGAAGATCATGCACCTGGGCTTCCATATCTATGACGTCGGCTTCCAGAGCCCGAACGTCGAGGCAGCGCGGCCGTTGGTCTACGCCACGGCACTGCTGCTGGTGCTGGTGATCGCCACCCTCAACCTGTCGGCGGTGTGGATCCGTAACCACCTGCGCGAAAAATACAAAGCACTGGATAGTTGATTTTCATGTGGGAGCGGGCTTGCTCGCGAAGACGGCGGCACATCCAATAGAGATGCAAGCTGAGACACCGCTTTCGCGAGCAAGCCCGCTCCCACAAATACACAGATTGGCGTGGCCACTCGGGTGGCCAACCAAACCGAATTTGTTAGCACAGGGAGCCTCCCATGCAACACGAAGCACATACACACGGCATCAACATGTCGGCCCTGGGCCGCGACAAGCAGAGCCTGGACCTGGCCCAGGAAACCGTCGCCATCGAAGTGCCCGGCCTGAACCTGTTCTACGGCGAGAAACAGGCACTGTACGACGTCAGCCTGAATATCCCGAAACAGCGCGTCACCGCGTTCATCGGCCCGTCGGGTTGCGGCAAGTCGACCTTGCTGCGCACCTTCAACCGCATGAACGATCTGGTGGACGGCTGCCGCGTCGAAGGTGAAATCAACCTCTACGGCAACAACATCTACCGCAAGGGCGAAGACGTGGCCGAGCTGCGTCGTCGCGTCGGCATGGTGTTCCAGAAGCCTAACCCGTTTCCGAAAACCATCTACGAGAACGTGGTCTACGGCCTGCGCATCCAGGGCATCAACAAAAAGCGCGTCCTCGACGAAGCCGTGGAATGGGCCCTCAAGGGCGCGGCACTGTGGGATGAGGTCAAGGACCGTCTGCATGAGTCGGCCCTGGGCCTGTCCGGTGGTCAGCAGCAGCGCCTGGTGATCGCCCGTACCATCGCCGTGGAGCCGGAAGTGCTGCTGCTCGACGAACCTTGCTCGGCGCTGGACCCGATCTCGACGCTGAAAGTCGAAGAGCTGATCTACGAGCTCAAGTCCAAGTTCACCATCGTCATCGTGACCCACAACATGCAGCAGGCGGCGCGGGTGTCCGACTACACCGCGTTCATGTACATGGGCAAACTGGTGGAATTTGGCGATACCGATACGCTGTTCACCAATCCGGCCAAGAAACAGACCGAAGACTACATCACGGGTCGCTACGGCTAGCCGTAGAGCCGCCAGCGTCAAGCTGCAAGCGGCAAGTAAAAGCGAACCGAGTAACGACACACATCAGCTTGCAGCTTGTAGCTTGCAGCTCACAGCTTTTGCGGAGCAAAACCATGATTTCGAAGGAAGGCCTTACTCACCACATTTCCGCACAGTTCAATGCCGAGCTTGAGGAAGTGCGCAGTCACTTGCTGGCCATGGGCGGGCTGGTGGAAAAGCAGGTCAACGACGCGGTGACCGCGCTGATCGAGGCCGACTCCGGCCTGGCCCAGCAGGTGCGCGAAATCGATGACCAGATCAACCAGATGGAACGCAACATCGACGAAGAGTGCCTGCGTATCCTGGCCCGTCGCCAGCCGGCTGCGTCCGACCTGCGGCTGATCATCAGCATCTCCAAGTCGGTCATCGACCTTGAGCGGATCGGCGACGAAGCCACCAAGATCGCTCGTCGCGCCATCCAGTTGTGCGAAGAAGGCGAAGCGCCGCGTGGTTACGTCGAGGTTCGCCACATTGGCGACCAGGTGCGCAACATGGTTCGCGACGCGCTGGATGCCTTCGCCCGCTTCGACGCCGACCTGGCGTTGTCGGTGGCCCAGTACGACAAGATCATCGATCGCGAATACAAGACCGCCCTGCGCGAGCTGGCGACCTACATGATGGAAGACCCGCGTTCCATCTCCCGGGTGTTGAGCATTATCTGGGTGCTGCGTTCCCTGGAGCGTATCGGCGATCATGCGCGCAACATCTCGGAACTTGTCATCTACCTGGTGCGCGGCACCGATGTGCGCCATATGGGGCTCAAGCGCATGAAGGAAGAAGTTGAGGGCACCCTGTCCGAAACCGCTAATGTTCCGGGCGCAACTGACGATAAGTAAGATTGCCAAGAAAAGCGCCCGGCCTTCTGGTCGGGCTTTTTTTTTGGATTTTTTTTCATCGAAAGCAGCACCCCGCGAACGAAAAGTCCCGGCGTGACTGAAGGTTTTTTGGCAATGTGCCATCAGTAAAAGCGGTATGCTTGCCGGGATTTTTTAGAGGTGTATCTGGATGAGTAAGGTCAGTGTGTTGGTCGTGGACGATGCTTCGTTCATTCGTGACCTGGTGAAGAAGTGCCTGCGCAACTACTTCCCGGGCGTGCGTATCGAAGACGCGGTGAACGGCAAGAAAGCCCAGGCCCTGCTGGCTCGCGAGGCGTTCGACCTGGTGCTGTGCGATTGGGAAATGCCGGAAATGTCCGGCCTGGAACTGCTGACCTGGTGCCGCCAGCAGGACAATCTCAAGGGCATGCCGTTCGTGATGGTGACCAGCCGCGGCGACAAGGAAAACGTGGTACAGGCGATCCAGGCCGGCGTTTCCGGCTATGTCAGCAAGCCGTTCACCAACGAGCAGTTGCTGACCAAGGTCAAGCAGGCCCTGCACAAGGTCGGCAAGCTCGACACGCTGATGAACAGCGCTCCGACCAAGATGAACTCGGCGTTCGGCAATGACTCCCTCAGCGCCCTGACGGGCGGCAAGGCTCCGGTGGCGGCGGTTGCGTCGGCGCCAGCGGTAAATCCGTTTGCCAAACCGGCTGCCGCTCCCGCCGCTGCTGCTGCTCCGGCTCGTGGTTTGCTCAACAGCCCACCGGTCAAGGCGCCGGTAGCCGCCGCTTCGACGGCCAATCGCGGCCAAGGCCAGTTGCGCCTGTCCAGTGGCACCCAGCAATGCGTGATCAAGGCCCTGAGCCTCAAGGAAGCGCTGCTGGTGGTCAAACGCTCCGACACCCTGCCGCAAGTACTCGAAGGCGCGGTGCTGGACATGGAACAGGGCGACAACGCCGAAACCGCGCGTCTCAACGGCTATTTGCACGCCATCGTCGCCCATGAGCAGACGCCCGACAGCGAATGGTTGCAACTGACGTTCCGCTTCGTCGACAAAGACCCGCAGAAACTCGACTACATCTCCCGCCTGATCGCCCGCGGCACGGCGCAGAAGCACTTCGTACCGGGCGCCTGATTCGGCGGCGCCCTTCAGGCCGCTATCGCGAGCAGGCTCGCTCCCACAGTGATCTCAGTTGTTCACAAAATTTGTGTCCACAGCAGATCCCCCTGTGGGAGCGAGCCTGCTCGCGATGGGGCCATCAGCCTTAACAACAATCATTGATCCAATTTTGAAACATCCGTCGACTACGCTGGTCCATCCCAGCTGCTAGGCTGCTGTACAGGCCTTCATTTATCGACAGAATTCTTGCCCATGCTCGTGCCGTCGCTGTTCGCCTGTGGTCTCGTCCTGGCCGCCACCCCGGCCATGGCCATGACCATCTACAAATCCACCGATGCCAATGGCGTGGTGTCCTATAGCGACCGTCCCAGCAGGGGCGCCCAGGTGTTCGTGTTCCGCGACCGCATGGTCGAACGCCTGGAGCGCCAGGTGTTTCTCGATATCAAGAAGCAGAATGGCGCGGACGCGGTGTTCGTGCGCAACGATTTGTACGCGCCGGTGGAGATCGAGTTGAGTTTCGCCGGGCTGCGCAATGTCAGCGGGGCACCGAGCCGGCCGATTCGTCGGGTGCTGCCGGCACGCAGCAACCTGCGCCTGGCGCTGCTGACGGCTACCCGGCCCGGCCGGCCGCTGGTGTATACCCCAAGGTTCGAATATTCCCTGGGCGACCCTGCAGGCGCCGCCGAGGCCTATCGATACCCGCTGCCTTGGCGCGGCGGGCCATTCCGGCTGAGCCAAGGCGCCAACGGCCAATATAGCCATTACGGCCCGAAGAACCGCTACGCCATGGACATCGCCATGCCCGTCGGCACGCCGATCATCGCCGCGCGGGGAGGCGTGGTGATCAAGACCGAAAACGAACAGACCGGCCGCGGGGACGACCCAGCGGGCAACTTCGTGCGGGTGCTGCACGACGACGGCACCATGGGCGTCTACCTGCACCTGCAGAAAGGTTCGGTGAGCGTACGGGAAGGGCAGCGGGTCGCGGTGGGCACGCCGTTGGCGTTGTCGGGCAATACCGGCAACAGTTCAGGCCCGCACCTGCATTTCGTGGTGCAGCGCAATACCGGGTTGGGGCTGGTGTCGATCCCCTACCAGTTCAATCAACCGGTGGGCGACTTGCCCAACTTTGCGTTGGGCAAGCAGTAGCGCTGTAGATTCGGGAGGCTTTTTTGTGGCGAGGGAGCTTGCTCCCGCTCGGCTGCGAAGCAGTCGTCGCTTTTGGGGCCGCTTCGCGACCCAGCGGGAGCAAGCTCCCTCGCCACAGCGGGTTATGCCTTCAACTTGCGGGAAGTTTGATGCTCAATCGAGCATCAACACCTTCGCCAGGATGATCTTCGGCCCTTTCATCTTCTTGATGATGATCCGCAGGCCTTCGACTTCCAGCACCTCTTCCTCTTCCGGCACGCGCTTGAGGGTTTCATAGACCAGCCCGGCCAGGGTTTCGGCTTCGATGTGGTCCAGGTCGATCCCCAGCAGGCGCTCGACCTTGAACAGCGGCGTGTCGCCACGTACCAGCAGCTTGCCCGGCTGGTAGGCCAGGATCCCGCGTTCGGCCTTGCGGTGTTCGTCCTGGATGTCACCTACCAGCACTTCCAACACGTCTTCCATGGTCAGGTAGCCGATGATGTTGCCGTCAGCTTCCTCGACCACGGCGAAGTGCGAGCCGCCCTTGCGGAACTGCTCCAGCAACTGCGACAGCGGCATGTGCCGCGACACGCGCTCCAGCGGCCGGGTCAGTTCGGCCAGGTTGAACGATTCGGGGATGTGGTCCAGGGCCGCCAGTTCCAGCAGCAGGTCCTTGATGTGCAGCAGGCCGACGAACTCCTGGCGCTCGCTGTCGTAAACCGGATAACGGCTGAACTTGTGGCGACGGAACATCGCCAGGATTTCCTTGAGGGGCGCGTTGAACTCCAGCGTCACCAGGTCTTCCCGGGAATTGGCCCAGTCCACCACTTCCAGCTCGCCCATTTCCACGGCCGAGGCCAGCACGCGCATGCCTTGGTCGCTCGGGTCCTGGCCCCGGCTGGAGTGCAGGATCAGCTTCAGTTCTTCGCGGCTGTAATGGTGTTCGTGATGGGGCCCGGGCTCGCCTTGGCCGGCGATGCGCAAGATGGCGTTGGCGCTGGCGTTGAGCAGGTAGATCGCCGGATACATGGCCCAGTAGAACAGGTACAGCGGCACGGCGGTCCACAACGACAGCAGCTCGGGTTTGCGGATGGCCCAGGATTTGGGCGCCAGTTCACCGACCACGATGTGCAGGTACGAAATGATGAAGAACGCGGTGAAGAACGACACGCCTTTGATCACTTCCGGCGACTGCACGCCAATCGCGCCCAGCAACGGCTCGAGGATGTGGGCAAACGCTGGCTCACCGACCCAGCCCAGGCCCAGGGATGCCAGGGTGATACCCAGCTGGCATGCCGACAGGTAAGCGTCGAGCTGGCTGTGGACGGTGCGCAGGATATGCCCGCGCCAGCCGTTCTGCTCGGCGATGGCCTCGACCCGGGTCGAACGCAGCTTGACCATGGCGAATTCGGCCGCAACGAAAAATCCGTTGAGCAGCACCAGGATCAGAGCAAAAAGAATCATGCCGAATTCGGCGAAGAGTGTGACGAGGGACAAGCCAGGGGAAGGGTCCATGATGGGGTTTTGCGGGTTCCGAATAGTCGTAGGAATTGAAAATGAGCGCCTGAAAAGGCAGGCGCAAGTCAGTCAATGTAGCGGCTGACTCGGCGATTGCCTAGGGGGCGCTTTCAATCAGCGGGGCGAGCGAGGCGTGTGCGAACCACTTGGGCCGGGGCGAAATGACAGGTAAACGTGCTGCCATGGCCGGGCACGCTGCTGATCTCCATGCGGGCGCGATGGCGCAGCAGGACGTGTTTGACAATGGCCAGGCCCAGCCCGGTGCCACCGGTATTGGAGTTGCGGCTGGAGTCGACGCGGTAGAAACGTTCGGTCAGGCGCGGCAGGTGCTTGCTGTCGATGCCGATGCCCGAATCGCGCACGCTCAGGTGCGCGCCTTGCTCGTCGCCCCACCAGCGCACATGGATGCGGCCCTGCTCCGGCGTGTACTTGACCGCGTTGAACACCAGGTTGGAAAACGCGCTGCGCAGTTCCGCCTCGCTGCCTTTGAGCTGCACGGCCGGGTCGGCTTCCAGGGTGATGGTCTGCTGCTTGGAACCGGACAGTTCCTGGGCATCTTCGACAATGATTTGCAGCAGGTCGTCGATCGGCACCGGCTGGTTGTCGGACGGGTAATCGGTGGCTTCCAGCTTCGCCAGCAACAACAAGTCGTTGAGCAGGGTCTGCATGCGCCCGCTTTGCTGGTGCATCTGCTGCAAGGCCCGGCTCCAACGCGGGTTCACCTCTTCGACGTTGTCGAGCAGGGTCTCCAGGTAGCCGCAGATCACCGTCAACGGCGTGCGCAATTCGTGGGAAACGTTGGCGATGAAATCCTTGCGCATCTGTTCCAACTGATGGATACGCGTGACGTCGCGCACCAGCATCAAGTGCTCGTTGTTGCCATAGCGGGTGATGTACAGCTGGATACGCAACCGGTCATTGGTGGGCGAAGGGATCTCCAGCGGCTCGGCGTAATTGGCTTGCTCGAAATATTCCTTGAAGCGCGGATGGCGCACCAGGTTGGTCACCGGTTGGCCGCTGTCCTGGGGCGTCTTGAGGCCCAACAGGGTCTCGGCAGCGCGGTTCCACCATTCCAGGTTGCCTTCGCTGTCGAGCATGATCACCGCGTCTTTCAGCGCGGCGGTGGATTCCTGGACCCGGTCGATTACCGCTTGCAGGCGCCCGCGAACGCGCTGGTCACGCCGTTGCAGGTGGTAGATGCTGTCGAACACCTCACCCCATAAGCCATAGCCGTC
This sequence comes from Pseudomonas sp. SWRI179, assembly GCF_014268705.1. NCBI lineage: Bacteria > Pseudomonadati > Pseudomonadota > Gammaproteobacteria > Pseudomonadales > Pseudomonadaceae > Pseudomonas > Pseudomonas sp. SWRI179. The sequence continues at coordinate 46,263 of NZ_JABWRA010000035.1, forward strand.
GGGCGGGGCTTCGTCGGGTTGATGCAGGCGCAGCCATTCATGCAGGCGCAGCAATTGCTTGAGTGTCCAGGCCAGGTAAAGCCCCAGGCCCGCGGCCAGGCTCCAGCCGTAATAACCGCTGATCAGGCCGATCAGCAAACAGCCAGTCACCAGCAACAACATGTGGCGAATCAGGGTGCCATGCCAGTTTTGATTCACGTGACGCGCGTCCTTGTCAGCTTGTCGGGCGGTAAGGGCTCGGATCAGGCCTTTGTCGAAAAACGATAACCGGTGCCGCGCACGGTTTGTACCAGATTTTCATAGGCATCGCCGAGGGCCTTGCGCAGGCGTCGGATATGCACGTCCACGGTGCGTTCCTCGACGTAGACGTTACCGCCCCAGACCTGGTCCAACAGTTGGCCGCGGGTGTAGGCACGTTCTTGGTGAGTCATGAAGAATTGCAGCAGACGATATTCGGTCGGGCCCATCTCGGCGGGTTTGCCGTCGATGGTCACGCGGTGGCTGATCGGGTCGAGCAGCAGGCCACCGACTTCAATCGGCGCTTCGCCATCGGTCGGTCCGGCGCGTCGCAGCACGGCCTTCAGGCGCGCCACCAACTCCCGTGGGGAGAACGGCTTGGTGATGTAGTCGTCGGCGCCGACTTCCAGGCCTTGGATCTTGTTGTCCTCTTCGCCCTTGGCGGTGAGCATGATGATCGGAATATCACCGGTCAGCTCGTCGCGCTTGAGCCGTCGCGCCAGTTCGATGCCTGACGTGCCGGGCAGCATCCAGTCCAGCAGGATCAGGTCGGGCTTGCGGTCGACGATGATGGCATGGGCCTGTTGAGAGTTTTCTGCTTCCATGCAGTCATAGCCGGCCATCTCCAACGCAACGGCGATCATCTCGCGGATGGGCGCCTCGTCGTCGACGATCAGAATGCTCCTGCCAACCATGGGGTAATCCTCTTGTCATTTAACTGTCTTGCGCCGCATTAGATAACGGAATTATTGCAGTCGTGTGACAGTTATTTCGTCCTGCAGCAAGGGAGGGGATCCTGGACTACGCTTTTCAGTCCGAATCCTGACAACTACAAAGGGAAGGTTTCCATGAAACAAATGACTGTTTCTTTCAAAGCCCTGCTGATGGCAGCTGCTCTGGCCCTGCCTGGGGTTGCGATGGCTGCCGATCCTGCAATGGAGAAGGATGGCATGTTCACCGACCATAAGGGCATGACCCTTTACACCTTCGCCAAAGACTCGGCTGGTAAGTCGGCATGCAATGACAAGTGTGCGGCTAACTGGCCACCGCTGATGGCTGAGGCGGGTGATGAATCCAAGGACGACTGGACCGTAATCAAGCGCGATGATGGCTCAATGCAGTGGGCCTATCAGGGCATGCCGCTGTACACCTTCGTGATGGACAAGAAGGCCGGAGACACGACCGGCGACGGCAAAATGGACGGCGCCTGGAAAGTGGCCAAGGCTAAGTAACGCGTCCCGCTGAGACGCTTTTTTGTAGCGAGGGAGCTTGCTCCCGCTCGGTTGCGCAGCGACCGCAAAAATCTTGGGCCGCTCCGCAGCCCAGCGGGAGCAAGCTCCCTCGCCACAAAGGCTTTCATAAGCCAAGGTTCAATGCTGGCATGAGCCAAAGTTTAGTGCAGGGGCTCGGTTTCAGCGCAACGCGTAATCCAACACAATCCCCACGAAAATCGCCAAGCCGGCCCAATGGTTGTGCAAGAAAGCCTGGAAGCAGCGCATCCGGTCCCTGCCTCGGGTGTACCAGAATTCCCAGGCGAAGCACGCGGCCGCGGCCACCAGCCCCAGGTGGAACCAGCCACCCAGTTGGAATTTCGACCCGGCCAACAGCAGGCAACCCAAGGCCAGGCCTTGCAGCGTCAGGATGATCACCCGGTCGGCATCGCCAAACAGGATCGCCGTGGACTTCACGCCGATGCGCAGGTCGTCGTCCCGGTCGGTCATGGCGTAATAGGTGTCGTAGCCCACTGTCCACAGCAGATTGGCGATATACAGCAACCAGGCGGCCGCCGGCAGATGCCCGGTTTCGGCGGTGAACGCCATCGGCATGCCCCAGGAGAACGCCGCCCCCAGCACCACTTGCGGGTAGTAGGTATAACGCTTCATGAACGGGTAACTGAATGCCAGGGCCAGGCCGCCGAGGGACAGCAGGATGGTCGGTGCATTGGTGCACAACACCAGCAGGAAACTCACGCTCATCAGCACGGCGAAGAACACCAGCGCCTCTTTCGAACTGATCTTGCCGCTCACCAGCGGGCGTTGTTCGGTGCGTTTGACGTGGCCGTCCACCTTGCGGTCGGCCCAGTCGTTGATCACGCAGCCGCCAGCACGGGTCAGCACCACACCGAGGATGAAAATCACCACGTTGGCGATGGACGGCGAGCCTTCACCGGCAATCCACAGTGCCCACAACGTCGGCCACAGCAGCAGGTAGATGCCGATGGGCTTGTCCATGCGGGTCAGTTGCACGAAGTCCCATGCCCGTGGGTTCAGGCGATTCAAGGATTTGAGCAGTTGCACATACATCAGCAATTCTCCGAATAGGCGCGGGCGACGGTCCACAAGCGGGGCAGGAAGATTTCCGCCACCAGCACGCTCAACGCACCGCGGTCGAAACGCGAACGGCGACCCCACAGGCCACTGGCGCGTACGTCTTCCGGCAAGCCGGCCTCGGGGTAATGACAAACCTCGATGGCCCGGCGCTGGAACGCCTGGTCGCAAAACAGCAATTCGCCCAGGGAGCGGCTGCCCAACTCGTCCATCTGCAACCCGTCACCCTGCAAGGCGCTGCGCGCCGCCACGCTGCGGGCGAACACCCAGGGCTGGTCGCGACCGCGTAGATACACCTCGCGTACCCAACCTTCGCTGCCCTCGGTCAGGTCCAGCGCGGCACATTCGTCGGCGCGCAATGGCTGCCAGCCTTCGAACAATGGGGTCACGCTGAAATGGCCGTCCGACAGGCGCGTGAGGCGCCGGGTCAGGGAGCCTTCGTCGAACAACCAATCGAGTACACCGGCATCGGGGCGGGGCGACAGCAGGTGCTGGGGCAGCCATTGGAGTGTAGGAAAAATCGAATTTGTATGCGGCACAGAGGTCTTGAATGGCAGCAAATGAGGCCGCGAGCTTACCATGTCGGTCACGGGTTTTGACCGGCCCGGCCTGCTGCCTGCCGATCGTGCTTGCATCTGGCGCGACCGATCAGTACAAAACGGCCCTGAGCCGGAAAATACCGGCCAAGGCCTGACATCTCGAGGAAGTATTGGAATGAAGAAGTGGCAATGTATCGTCTGCGGCCTGATCTACAACGAAGCTGACGGCTGGCCTGACGATGGCATCGCGCCCGGCACTCGCTGGGAAGATGTACCGGCGGACTGGCTGTGCCCGGACTGCGGTGTCGGCAAAATGGATTTCGAAATGATCGAAATCAACTGATCGTTTCATTTAAATGGAGAGCAACATGAGTGCACCTGTCGTCATCGTCGGTACTGGGCTGGCCGGTTATAACCTGGCCCGGGAGTTTCGCAAGCTCGACAGCGAAACCCCGCTGCTGCTGATCACCGCGGACGACGGTCGTTCATACTCCAAGCCGATGCTCTCCACGGGCTTTGGCAAGAACAAAGATGCCGATGGTTTGAGCATGGCTGAACCGGGGGCCATGGCCGAACAACTCAAGGCCGAGGTGCGCACCCACACCCGCATCAGCGGTATCGATCCGGGCCACAAACGGCTGTGGATCGGCGAGGAGGCGGTGAATTACCGCGACCTGATCCTGGCCTGGGGCGCCGAAACCGTGCGCGTGCCGGTACAGGGCGACGCGGCGGACCTGATCTTTCCCATCAACGACCTGGAAGACTACGCGCGCTTCAGGGCTGCGGCCGTCGGCAAGCGCCGGGTGTTGTTGTTGGGTGCCGGTCTGATTGGCTGCGAGTTCGCCAACGACCTGAGCCTGGGGGGCTACGAAGTCGAGTTGGTGGCGCCGTGCGAGCAAGTCATGCCGACGCTGCTGCATCCGGCCGCTGCGGCAGCGGTCCAGGCCGGGCTGGAAAGCCTCGGTGCGCGCTTCCACTTGGGCCCTGTGCTCAACCGCTTGCAGAAGGTCGCCGATGGGCTGGAGGCGCACCTGTCCGACGGCCAGGTGATCGCCTGCGACCTGGTGGTCTCGGCCATCGGCCTGCGTCCACGCATCGACCTGGCGGCGGCCGCCGGGCTGGTGGTCAACCGCGGCGTCGTGGTCGATCGCCACTTGAAAACCTCCCACGCCAATATCTACGCCCTGGGCGATTGCGCCGAGGTCGACGGCTTGAACCTGCTGTATGTCATGCCGCTGATGAGCTGCGCCCGAGCCTTGGCCCAAACCCTGGCCGGCAACCCGACTGCCGTCAGTTACGGTGCCATGCCGATTACCGTAAAAACCCCGGTGTGCCCATTGGTCGTGTCGCCGCCACCACGAGGCAGCGAAGGCGTGTGGAGCGTCGAAGGGCAGGGCGTGGACATCAAGGCACTGTGCCGAGACGCTCAAGGCAATCTGTTGGGCTACGCGCTGACGGGCACGGCAGTGATGGAGAAACTGGCGCTGAACAAGGAGCTTCCAGCCCTGCTGGCGTAAATACTGGTCGTTCTGTCGCAAAAACCCTACTTTTGGTCCCACAAAGGTCTTCCGGACACTGGCGCGGTTTTCGGCACCGTGCCATCCTCACTCCCGTCTGCCGCAGAGTAGAGCCTGCGGCGCCTTAGGGGCTGTTCCAAAGAGAACAGCACGGACATAACAACAAAAAAACCGTCAAAGGGGCTTCATTCATGCGTAAACCAGAACTCGCCGCCGCCATCGCGGAAAAAGCAGACCTCACCAAAGAACAAGCCAACCGCGTCCTCAACGCCGTCCTCGAAGAAATCACCGGCGCCCTGCATCGCAAGGACAGCGTTACCCTGGTGGGCTTCGGCACTTTCCTGCAACGCCACCGCGGCGCCCGCACTGGCAAGAACCCACAAACCGGTGAGCCAGTGAAGATCAAGGCCAGCAACACCGTTGCCTTCAAACCAGGCAAGTTCTTGAAAGACAGCGTTAACCCATAATTGCGACGAGTACCTCGGCCAGGGGGAAGAAAGCAGCAATCGAAAGGGCATACCGATGAATCGGCATGCCCTTTTTTGTGTGGCTTGCAAGCAGTTTGAGACAGCGATGGCTTGGTGCCCGTTATCCGTGGCGAGGGAGCTTGCTCCCGCTGGGTCGCGAAGCGGCCCCAAAAAAGCGACGACTGCTGCGCAGCCGAGCGGGAGCAAGCTCCCTCGCCACAGGTTGGAGATGCCTAAGTGGGACCGAGCTTGCTCGCGATGGCGCCGGCCTAGTCCGCGGAAGTCTTCGGCTGCGCCAACACCTTCAAGGCCGCCTTGCGCTCGTCGATCGGCAATTTGCCCAGCTGTTCCACCGCCGCGTAAAACCCAACCCAGTCCCCATCCTTCTGCTTGAACAGCGCCGCAAACGCCGGCACCCACTGGTCATACAGCCCGAACGGCAGCAATCGTGCATTGTTCAAGGGCGCATAGACCCAGGCGTCGTAGCGTTTGTCGCCTGCCCATTGGGTATCGCGCAGTTGCTCATAGTCGGTGCGCAGGCGTTCGAACTCCGCCGCTTTGCGTTGGCGCATTCCCTCGGCCGGCAAGGGTTGGGCGTAGAGCTTTTCCAGGCGCTGGCGGGTATCGAGGATCAGTTGGATGAACTGGTCGCGCTGGCGCACCTGCTTGCCATTGTCCGGCGCCAGCCCACGACTGGCGCGCCATTGCCGGGTGCCCTCCTGTTCGACGAAGGTGGCGAAGGACTCATTGAATTCAGTGTCGTCCTGTACATAAAACCGTTGGTGCGCCAGTTCATGAAAGATCAGCGTCGCCAGGCGTTCGTCGCCCCAATGCATCATCGAACTCAGGATCGGATCGTCGAACCAGCCCAGCGTCGAATAGGCTTCTACCCCACCGATCGTGACGTCCATGCCCTGCAAGCGCTGCAACGCGGCCTCGCCACGGGCGGCGCCCTGGCTGTAATAACCGCGATAAGCCACGCAACCGGCAATGGGAAAACAATGGTTGTGCGGTGCCAGGGAAAACTCTGGCGTGGCGAAGACGTTCCAGACTACGAACGGCCGGCCAATATCCGCATACAGGCGATAGCTTCGATTGTCCGGTAGATGCAGGTGATTACTGGCGAACGTCCGTGCCTCACGCGCCTGGGCCAAGTGCGCCTTGAGCTGGGCATCGCGGGCGGGGTCGGCAATGACCTGGTCGATAGGCTCGCGGGCCTGCAACAACCGCAGCTGCCCGCCGACGAGTTGGCTGTAGTAACCGGCGCTAGCGCAACCGTTCAGTAACAAAAGCAGGAGGCCTGGAAACAAAATCTGGAAAACACGGTCGAGTAACCGATGGCTTGAACGCGGCCTGATCAATTGGAATCACCCTGGGAAGTCTGCCCACAAGACTATCTCGCTTGCCTGGAGCTTCGCTATGCGCGTGTTGATGCTGACGAGTGGCCTGTTGTTGCTCACCGGTTGTGCCGGCTTGCCTGACCCCGATCCATCCCAAGCGTGGATCGATCTGGGCAATCAGCAGGACACCGCGCTACAGGCGCTGGAAGTCGATGACAAGATGTCCGTCGACAGACGTTATTTCGAAGTGCAACCCGGCAGCCATGAGTTGACGGTGCGTTACCAGTTTGCCGTCGAACCCGGCAACATCGGCCCGGACGCGGAGCCGCTGTGGCGCGATTGCCGGTTGAACCTGAAATTCAAGGATTTCAACGCAGGCCAACGTTACCAGCTGCAGGCCGGCAGCATTGGTTTCCGGCCATGGGCCAAGCTTTACGATCAGCAGCGCAAGGTGGTGGGGCAAGGTACGCCGGCGGGCTGCCAACAAACGTGATTGGCGCTATGCTCAGGGCCTGGTTTTAAGGAAACTCATCATGCGCTTATCCTTGCTGTTACTGGCCCTGGTCTCCATGAGCGGTTGCGCAACGAGCCCGCTGCCCCAGGTCGACCCGAACATGGCGTGGGTTGATTTTGCTACGCCCATGCCGGGCGGCAAAATGCTGATGGCTGAAAGCCTGGACGGCCAGCGCTTGCGCGACGGACGGTTCTTCCAGGTTTCGCCGGGCAGCCACGAACTGAAAGTGCGCTTCGACTTCGAAGTATTCAGTGGGGGTGGGTTGGGCATGCAGGCCGAACCCCAAGAGCGGATGTGCTACATGCTCGTGCGTTACGACCATTTCGAGGCCGGCCAGCGCTATCGTCTGGAGGCTCGCAACCTGGCATTCACGCCGAGCGCCCGGCTCTATGACGACAAGCGTCAAATCGTCGCCGAGGAACGGCAGATCAATTGCGTTCCGTAGGAATCCCTAGCGGTCGTTCTTCTGGTAGATGATTTTCTTCGTGCCGTTATCGCAACTGCCCACCACCATGTTCTGGTCGTGAACTTCGTCATTGGTGACGATTTCCAGCGTGTAGGACGACACGTTATTGGCTTGGATCTTCGCTTCGATTTCCGCTTTCAGCTCTTCACAGGATTTGGGTGCTGCAAGGGCTGATGCAGCCAATGCGCAACCGATGACCACCAGGGCCGCTCGTTTCATGTTCGAATTCCTCATGGCAGCGCGCACTGCCTGTGCGCTGAAACTGCGGGCTTCATTCGATCATAATTGCGCCAGGGTAAACAGATCGACCGTATTCAAGAAATCGCAGCCTTCGACAATGCCTGCGAAGGCTGCGACCCTTTCATGGGTCAGTTCACCAACGTCGCATCCAGGGTAATCTGGGCGTTCAGCACCTTGGAAACCGGGCATCCTTCCTTGGCCTTCTTGCTCAATTCGTCGAATTGCGCCTGGCTCGCGCCGGGGATTTTCGCCTTGAGTATCAGCTTGACCGCCGTGATCGCGAAACCGCCTTCGACCTGATCCAAGGTCACTTCAGCGCTGGTGTCGATGCTGTCCGCCTTGAGGCCGGCGTCGCCGAGGATCATTGAAAAGGCCATGGAAAAGCAGCCAGCGTGGGCCGCGCCGATCAATTCCTCGGGGTTGGTGCCCTTGCCGCCTTCGAATCGCGCCTTGAAGCCATAGGGCGCCTCGCGCAACACGCCGGTTTCCGTGGAAATCGAGCCGATACCGGTTTTCAGGTCACCTTCCCAATGAGCCGATGCTTTCTTGATGATAGCCATGTCTGCCTCCTGAAGATCCGGCGCGAACGCCGCGCCTGGGTGTTTTTTAACTGTCTGGGTTGTGAGGATAGACCGCCTGGAAAAGTTCACCTTGTCGATTAGCCGACGAATTTAGTAGGAAATTTCGTCGCAACTATTGAAACTCGGGTATATGCCCACATTGCAATGGCACACACCTTTAGATACGGCAGGCTTTTGCCCTTGGGAAAAGCCCGGAACGCCGTTGGAGATCCCGGCCCATGAAACAGCTGTCCGACGTGAAATTCTCAACCCTCGACTTGGTGCCTGTGCGCGCCGATGGCAATGCCGCTCAATCCTTGCACAACTCGCTGGACTTGGCGCAGCACGTGGAAAAATACGGCTACACCCGCTTCTGGGTGGCCGAACACCACAATATGGACGGTATCGCCAGTTCGGCAACTGCGGTGCTGCTGGGTTATCTGGCGGGGGGCACTTCGACCATTCGCGTCGGCTCCGGTGGCGTCATGCTGCCCAATCACGCACCGTTGATCATCGCCGAACAGTTCGGCACGCTGGAAAGCCTCTATCCGGGTCGAATCGATCTGGGGCTGGGGCGCGCGCCAGGTTCCGACCAGATGACCGCCCGGGCGCTGCGTCGCGAGCGCTCCGGCAGCGCGGACGATTTTCCCGAGGATGTGGCCGAGCTGATGCGCTACCTGGGCCCGCGTACCCCGGATCAACGCATCATCGCCATGCCCGGCACCGGCACCAACGTGCCGGTCTGGCTGCTGGGTTCGAGCCTGTTCAGTGCGCAATTGGCCGGTGAACGCGGTTTGCCCTACGCATTCGCCTCCCATTTCGCACCGCGATATATGCACGAGGCGATTCGCATCTACCGCAACCACTTCAAGCCGTCGGCGGTGCTCGACAAGCCCTATGTGATGCTCGGCGTGCCGCTGGTGGCTGCGGATACCGATGAGCAGGCCGATTACCTGGCGACGTCGGTGTACCAGCGGATCCTGGCGTTGATGCGCGGCCAGAGCCTGGTGCAGCGTCCGCCGGTCGAATCCATGAACGGTCTTTGGTTGCCCCATGAGAAGGAGGCGGTCGGCGATTTCCTGGGGCTGGCCATGGTCGGCGGTCCGCAGAAAATTCGCGCCAAGCTGCAAGTGCTGATCGAGCAGACCCAGGCCGATGAGCTGATTTTCACCAGCGACCTGTATGAGCACTCCGATCGCTTGCACTCCTACGAGTTGCTGGCGCAGGTCATGAAGGGCTGAATCGCGGTCAATAAAAAGCCGACGCTGTGCGTCGGCTTTGAACTGAACGCGCTATCAGCCGCGTTTGTAGACGATTTCTTTCGTACCGCCCTCACAGGTGCCGACGACTTTTGCGTCAGCCGCTGCGCCTTTATCGACGATTTCCAGCGTATAAGCTGACACGCCCTTGGCGTCCAGCTTTGCTGCGATTTCGCCTTTCAGCTCTTCGCAGGGCTTGCCGGCCGCAAACGCACCACCGGCAAGGCTCAGCAACCCCAGGGCCACCATCAACGTTTTCATCGCTCGCACTCCTTGGTCGGATCAAATAGGGCAGGTATTGGAAAAACGTAATGCGCAGACCATAGCGCATCGCCACTCCCTATGGCACTCCGCCAGCGTGCAAGTTCAAAGAACCTCAGCTATTGGCAATCCGAAAGCCGACCTTGATCGTCACTTGAAAGTGCGCGGCCCGGCCATTTTCGATGTGGCCGCGGGTTTCCGTGACTTCGAACCATTCCAAGTGCTTGAGGCTCTTGCTGGCTTCGGCCAGGGCGTTGTTGATGGCGTCTTCAATGCTGGTGGGAGAGGAACCGACCAGTTCGACCTTTTTGTACGTATGGTGATCACTCATAACGTTCTCCTTGGTTGTCTTTAACAGCCTAGCAGCGATTTTTCGCCTTACATGTGTGGCCGCTCAAGCGGTGAAAGTTCAGATTTACTGCACTTTCCCAAACCGTCGGAGTCCCAATTCACACACGAACTCAACCACTGCAGGAGAGCCACCATGGCCAGCACTTCGTTACGCAAAGCCTCGTTGCAAAGCATGGAAGCGGAGATCGAAAGTCTGCTCAAGTCGTTGGAAAGTCTGAAGGATGACGCTTCGGACGAGTCGCGTAAAACCCTCAAGTCGCTCAAGGCCAATGCCGAAAACGCGCTGAAACATTCTCGCCATCTGCTCAGTGACGCCTATGAAGAGGTCAAGGTGAAAACCCGTGAGACCGGGATCGCCACGCGAGATTACGCGCAGGAACACCCATGGACCACGGCCGGTGTCGCGGTCGGTGCGCTGGGTTTGCTGGCTGCTTACTTGCTGTGCAAACGCGGTGACTGAACCGGTTGGCCCAGCTCATGCCTGAGCCATTGGGCCAATTGCCGAGCGCGCCCGTCCGCGGCGCGCTTGGGTAGCCACAACGCCAGTCGCGCCGCGGTTTCATCAAAGCCCCACGGCGCGACCAGGCGACCGGCGCGCACGTCCTCGGCCACCAGCGGTTCGGGCGCGATCGCCACGCCTAACCCCGCCACGGCGGCTTCCAGTAAATAATATAAATGCTCGAATCCTTGCCCGAACTTCAATGCCTGGGGTTCAAGGTCGTTTTGCCGTGCCCAGGCCGGCCAAGCCTGTGGACGCGAGGTGGTGTGCAGCAACGGTTCATCGAGCAGCCCGCTGGCTGGTGCACCCTGCAACCGAGCGAATCCGGCGTAGTGCGGGCTCATCACGGGACCGATCCGTTCGCTCACCAGTTCGTACACCTGCATGTCGGCCGGCCAGGGTGGCTCGGCGAATACCAACAAAGCGTCTAATCCCGGTCGCCTGGGGTCCAGGTCGCCTTCGCCGGCGGACAGGTGCAAGCGCAAATCCGGCAGGTCAGCATTGAGCCTGCCCAGGCGAGGAATAAACCAACGCGCCAGCAGGCTTCCCGAACAGCCCAGTACAAACGGGGCGTCCGCCGTCCTTTGTGTCAGCTCCGCGCAAACACCGCGTAAACGCTCGAACGCATCGGTGCTGGCGTCCCGCAGGCGCACGCCGGCATCTGTGAGTTTCAGGCCGCGCCCGTCCTTGATGAACAAGCTGACGCCCAGATGCTCTTCCAACACCTTCAACTGTCGGCTCACGGCCCCATGGGTAACGTGCAGCTGTTCGGCCGCCTGGCTTACGCTGCTCAGGCGGGCGGCGGCCTCAAAGGCGCGCAAGGCGTTGAGGGGGGGCAGGTCGTGGCTCATTTTATTTGTGAGTTTTCCTGACAGGTTGCGGCGATCTTATCGGTTTTCACTGAAGGATGTCAGGGGTAGAGTGAACCTCATTGTCTTTCAACGCATTTGCCTGGAGCGCCCGATGACCCAGCCTACGACCTCTTTCAACCTGCGCAGCGGCCCTGATGCCAACGGCCTGTTCGGCGCATTCGGCGGCCGTTATGTGGCCGAGACCTTGATGCCGCTGATCCTTGATCTGGCCCGTGAGTACGAAGTGGCGAAGGAAGATCCGGCCTTCATCGAGGAATTGGCCTACTTCCAGCGTGACTATGTCGGTCGTCCGAGCCCGCTCTACTTCGCCGAGCGCCTGACCGAATACTGCGGTGGCGCCAAGATCTACCTCAAGCGTGAAGAGCTGAACCACACCGGCGCGCACAAGATCAACAACTGCATCGGCCAGATCCTGCTGGCGCGGCGCATGGGCAAGAAACGCATCATCGCCGAGACCGGCGCGGGTATGCACGGCGTGGCCACCGCCACCGTGGCCGCGCGTTTCGGCCTGGATTGCGTGATCTACATGGGCACCACCGACATCGAGCGCCAGCAGGCCAACGTGTTCCGCATGAAGCTGCTCGGGGCGGAAGTCATTCCGGTGGTCGCCGGCACCGGCACCCTGAAGGACGCCATGAACGAGGCCCTGCGCGACTGGGTCACCAACGTCGACAGCACGTTCTACCTGATCGGCACCGTGGCGGGCCCGCATCCTTATCCTGCGATGGTGCGTGACTTCCAAGCGGTGATCGGCAAGGAAACCCGCGATCAGCTGCAAGCCCAGGAAGGTCGCCTGCCGGATAGCCTGGTGGCATGCATCGGTGGCGGCTCCAACGCCATGGGCCTGTTCCACCCGTTCCTGGACGACAAGAGTGTCGAGATCATCGGCGTCGAAGCCGCAGGCTATGGCATCGAGACCGGTAAGCACGCGGCGAGCCTGAACGGCGGCGTCCCCGGCGTACTGCACGGCAACCGCACCTTCCTGTTGCAGGACGACGACGGCCAGATCATCGACGCCCATTCGATTTCCGCGGGGCTCGACTACCCCGGTATCGGCCCGGAACATGCCTGGTTGCACGACATTGGCCGCGTCCAGTACACCTCGGTCACTGACGCCGAAGCCCTCGAAGCCTTCCACAAATGCTGTCGCCTGGAAGGCATCATTCCTGCACTGGAAAGCGCCCATGCCCTGGCCGAAGTGTTCAAACGCGCACCCAACCTGCCGAAAGATCACCTGATGGTGGTCAACCTGTCTGGTCGTGGCGACAAAGACATGCAAACCGTGATGCACCACATGGAACAGTCCCAGCAGGAGAAACACTGATGAGCCGCCTGCAAACCCGTTTTGCTGAACTCAAGGAACAGAACCGCGCCGCCCTGGTGACTTTCGTCACGGCGGGCGACCCGGACTACGACACGTCGCTGGCGATCCTCAAGGGCCTGCCGGCGGCGGGTGCCGACGTGATCGAGTTGGGCATGCCGTTCACCGACCCGATGGCTGACGGCCCGGCGATCCAGTTGGCGAACATTCGCGCCCTGGGGGCCCAGCAGAATCTTGCGAAAACCCTGCAGATGGTTCGTGAGTTCCGCAAAGACAACACTGAGACACCGCTGGTGTTGATGGGCTACTTCAACCCGATCCACCGTTATGGCGTGCAGCGTTTCATTGGCGAGGCGCTGGACGCTGGCGTGGATGGCCTGATCGTCGTGGACATGCCGCCCGAGCACAACAGCGAACTGTGCGAACCGGCCCAGGCTGCTGGCCTGGATTTCATCCGCCTGACCACGCCGACCACTGACGATGTGCGGTTGCCGACGGTCCTCAACGGCAGTTCGGGCTTTGTGTACTACGTGTCGGTCGCGGGCGTGACCGGTGCTGGCGCCGCGACGCTGGAGCATGTGGAAGAAGCCGTGGCGCGCCTGCGCCGCCATACCGATCTGCCCATCAGCATTGGTTTTGGTATTCGTACACCGGAGCAGGCGGCGGCCATCGCACGGCTGGCCGACGGGGTGGTGGTCGGCTCGGCGCTGATCGACCATATCGCCAGCGCCGACACATCGGAACAGGCGATCGATGGCGTGTTGAGCTTGTGCGCGGCCCTGGCTGATGGTGTACGCAAGGCGCGTCTGGGCTGATTCCTGGTTCGGCGCTGAGCCAAAAAAAGGGGTTCAGAACTTGGTTCTGAACCCCTTTTTTTGCACCAGGACTGCCCTTGTGGCGAGGGAGCTTGCTCCCGCTGGGTCGCGAAGCGGCCCCAAACAGGTTCATGCAATTTTTTCAGAGAGGGCGCATTGGCTGGTTTACGATTGCTTCGCAGCCGAGCGGGAGCAAGCTCCCTCGCCACAATGACGACCCTGTTCGTCAGGGCAACTCCAACCCGCCCCCGGCCTTGTGCAGCTCGCGCAAATGCTCGCCGATCTCCTTCACATTGGCCTCGCTTGCAGCAATTTCAGCCGCGCGGCTCGGTTCGAGCAAGGCCCGGACCTCCTTGTCCAAGTCGCCTGTCAGCGTTTGCAGTTGTTTCTGCCGCAAACTACTTTCCGATTCCAGGCGTTGCCACTCGCTGGGTTGCGGCAAGCCGTAGCCGCTGCTGCCCAGCAGTTCGGCCGGGCGGCTGAGGAAACCGCTATTGGCGAGGATCTGCTGCAGCGTCGCGTTAGCCCTTTCCATACCACCGTTCTGCAACTCACGGGCTCCGAGGTAGCGCTGTTTGACTTCATCCTGCGCCAACAACAACTGCCGACGATAACTGGCCTGCTCCAGCAGCAACAACGCCGCGCTGGTGCGCAGGTCCGCCTGGTCGAACCAGACGCGGCGTTCGGCGGCGTCCAGGGCCAGCCAGTCTTCCACCGTCTGTTGCTTGATTGGCAGATACTTCTTCAGCACATCGAACATGGCCTGGTACCGCTCGCGGAATGAGTCGAAGTGGTAGCCCAGGCGCAAGGCTTCCTTGGGGTCATCCAACACGCTGGTATCTGCCAGGCCCCGACCCTTGAGCACTTCCAGCAGGCCGTTGGGCATGATGCTATCCAGGCCGTTGAGCTGCTTGTTGTTGCTGCCGCTGCGCAGCAGTTTCAGGCTCTCCACGGCGCAGTTATTGGACAGGAAGTAATAGTTGCCGTCATAGCTCCAGTGCATTTCGGCGGCGTGCTCGACCGTTTCCTCGATTTCGGTGCGCGACAGGTTCAGCGGCACCGATGCCAGGCTGCGTAGCTCGGTCTTGGTGTATTCATCGATCACCTGGGCCAACGGCAATATGAACAGGCGCGAGGGGTATTTGCCGACCAGCCCGTCCCAACTCGACAATTGCACATCGCCCACGAAGGCGCGGTAGGACAGCACCAAGTGTTGGTCCAGATCCAGCCGGCAGTCTGGACCGCGTGGCCGGCCCGGTGCGCAGATCACCAGCCGGAGCATGCTGTGGCCCCAACGGCTTACCCAGTTCTGATTGGCCTCGGCCAGCAGGTAATCAATGGCATAGACCCGCTCTGGATCGACCTTGCCCAGGGGCGTCTTGGCGAAGTCGTTCCCGGCGTTGAGGAAGGCGAACGATTGGGCGCAGGTAGCCTTGGCGGCAGGCGCCCAGCCGAAGTGTTCCCGATAATAGCGATACAGGGCCGGGCGTCGGCAGGCGTAGCTCGGGTCGAGGAGAAAGTACTCCATGTTGACCGCGACGAACTCCTTGGGGCTGCTCGTTTCATAGAGGTCCGGGCTGCGGGCGACCTGGCGGTTGTGCTGTTCCCGCGCGCCGCGACGGCCGACGTATTGCGGCCAGCCGGCGAGGTCCAGCAAGCGCGGATCATCGCTGAGGGTGAAGCGGCGGTCGTTCTGGCCCCGGCATTCATCGGGGAGGCCGATCAGCCCGGCGCTGCCGTTGCGTCGAGTGCAACGCTGGATCAGCGTGCGTTCGGCGTCTGGCCATAGACGCGAGCGGTCGTAGATGTGGGTCAGTTCATGCAAGACCGTGGCGAGCATTTCCCGGCGGACGGTGCCGTGGGGGCGCTGGGTCTTTTGCGTCGCGGCGCTGCCGTCGACAAGGCTGTCGAGCAGGTTGCTGTTGAGGTCCAGTTGCGACACCAACGAGGCCTGGCCGTAGGCATTGGCGGGCATCTGGTCGGTCCAGCCGACATTGATGCGTCGGTCCAGTCGCTCGATGAAGCGCGGCGGCAGGGCCTGCATGGCTTCATCGAGCAGCGCCTGGCTGGCCTGCTGTTGCGCCGGGCTCAGTCCTTCGACGTTGAGGTGCAGTTGCAGGCCGGCCTGGGCCATGCTGGCGGTGAGCAGCAAGACCCCGGCCGCCATCCAGGCGGCGAACCGCCTCACAATGCGAGGATGGCTTCGGCGAGAACCTGGTCACTGGCATCCCGGGCTTCCGGCACGCGGGTGCGCAAGGTGTCGAAGGCGGCCTCGAGATGAGCACCACGAATTTCACCATTGCTGGCGACAAAACTGGCCGCATCGTCATGGGCTTCGCGGACGATTTTCGAATCACGGATGGACGTGGTGGTGTCGGAGGTGAAATCGATCGTGCGCTGGGAGGCGCGAACGATGATGTTACTGGTGGCTACCAGGGTTTGTGCCTGGGCCGCATTGGCCAAAACCAACAGGCCGAGGGCGGCAGCAATCAGCGGGCTACGCATGGAACGACTCCGGAAAAATAAGGATAACTATTGGACGAGAATTGCTTGTGCCAGTTCAAGGTCGCTGGCATGAAGTTTTGGCTGGGTCCGGCGCAGGTAGTCCAGGGCCGATTCCAGTTGTGCACCTCGCAACTGCCCGTCGCTGGCAATGAAGGCCGCAGCGTCATCACGAGCGGCGACGATCAGTTTATGGTCGAAGGGCGCGGAGGTCACCATGCTCGTGGCATAGCCGCTGACCACCACTTGCTGGGTAGACACATCGAAGGCATGGGCCGGCACGGACCAGCAAGAAACGACGAAGA
The DNA here is from genome assembly GCF_014268705.1 of Pseudomonas sp. SWRI179. Lineage (NCBI taxonomy): Bacteria > Pseudomonadati > Pseudomonadota > Gammaproteobacteria > Pseudomonadales > Pseudomonadaceae > Pseudomonas > Pseudomonas sp. SWRI179. The sequence goes on from NZ_JABWRA010000035.1 coordinate 62,655, forward strand.
AAGACGCGATGAACAGATCTGAGTAAAAACGCATGGGACTCGACGGTTGATGGCGAGCCTGAAGGCTAGCGCAAACCTGCGGGCCAGAGCCAGTGCTGAAACATCGGAACACCAATTGGCGCCCGATGTTTCATGTTGCATCAGATCACCAGGATGGCCTGGGCCAGCTGCGCATCGGTGGCGTTGAGTTGCGGTGCCTGTTGGCGGATGTAATCCAGGGCACTTTCCAGTTTCACACCACGGATGGCGCCTTCGCTGGCTACGAAGCTGGCAGCGTCGTCACGGGCGGCTTGAACGATTTTGTTGTCACGCAATGACGAGGTTGCATCGGAAGTCACGTCGGACGTGGCTTTGAGCGCTCCGACGAGGGAGTCAGTGGTCACAATGAAGCTGCTGGCGTTGGAATGGGCGGCTACGGCCAGGAGAGCAGCTGCGCTGAGCAGGCGAAGACGGATCATGATGAAACTCCTTGAATGAGGGTGATGCCGGTGCGTGTAGCTGGAAGAGGAGACGCATGTTCGACTCGCTTCGCCACGTTCGCCTCGATATTAGGACAGGAACGCGTTGGCTGACAGCCCTTGCGAGTCACTGTAGGACGCTTGCATGGAGTTGTTACGGTTCAAGCATAACTGTACTGGTATGTTTTTGTTTTTATGGAAACTGTTATTTACCTCCGGACATCCCTAAAAATTGGGGCCCGGAAACGACAAGACCCGTCGCGGTTACCCGCGACGGGTCTTGTTTGTTCAATTCGGTGCTGGCAGTGGACCCGGTGGGTCAGGGCCAGCGACGCTGAGTTAGCGCCAGAACGGCTTGCTCAGCTCTTCGTAGCGTTGTGCTTCGCTGATACCGGCATCAGCCAGCAGGCGCGAATCCAGACGAGCCAGTTGGTGACGGCTGGCGATGCGGCGCTGCCACAACATCAGGTTGGCGATAACGCGAAGAGGCAGGGAAGCCTGGTTTTTTTCAGCTTTGTCTTCGAAAAACAGCTCGGAACTGAGTGTACGTTCCATGGTTGACATCCTTCCGCTTGTGGCGGGATTAGGTAGTGGTTTAACTGGTGCCCATGATCCTCTCGTTTGGCCAGTCTCTCTAGATACAGTTCACCTGTATTGTGAGAGACCAGTTAACTGTTAAAGAGCGGTGTACTGGTCGATATTGAAGCAACTGTACCTGTCTGCACGTTATTGGTGCAATTTTATACATTGCTAGCTGTTTTGAGAGAAAAGACTGTAAGAAAACACCGGTACAGCAGTACAGTTTTTGTCACTAGAGAAGCGAATGGCAGGCCGCGACCAAAACTGTATTTGCGATAACGGTGATCCAGTTGTATCAGACGGCCAACATGCGCCCGGTTTCTTCTAGGTTCAGGTGCCAACTCAGTGCATCGCGCAGGATATGCGGGGTATGCCCGCCCAAGGCGCACGCGGCGTCGAAATAGTCATTCAAGGCCTGGCGATAGGAAGGGTGCACGCAATTGTCGATGATCACGCGTGCCCGCTCCCTCGGCGCCAGGCCCCGCAGGTCGGCCAGGCCGATCTCGGTCACCAGGATGTCAACGTCATGTTCGGTATGGTCTACATGGCTGACCATTGGCACGACACTGGAAATGGCGCCGCCCTTGGCAATCGACTTGGTAACGAAGATCGCCAGGTGGGCGTTACGGGCGAAGTCCCCCGAACCGCCGATGCCGTTCATCATCCGCGTGCCGCAGACATGGGTGGAGTTGACGTTGCCGTACAGGTCGAACTCCAGCGCGGTGTTGATACCAATGATGCCCAGGCGGCGCACCACTTCGGGATGGTTGGAAATTTCCTGGGGGCGCAGGACCAGTCTGTCCTTGTACTTCTCCAGGTTCCCGAAGACGTCGGCATTGCGTCGACCCGACAGGGTGATCGAGCTGCCGGAGGCGAAACTCAGCTTGCCGGCGTCGATCAAGTCAAATGTCGAATCCTGCAGGACCTCGGAATACATGGTCAGGTCTTCGAACGGGGAATCGATCAGTCCGCACATCACGGCGTTGGCGATGTTGCCAATTCCGGCCTGCAACGGCCCGAGCTTATTGGTCATGCGTCCAGCCGCGACTTCCTGCTTGAAGAAGTCGATCAGGTGATCGGCAATGGCCTGGGTGTCGCTGTCGGGTGGCGCGACGGTCGAAGGCGAGTCCCCCTGGTTGGTAATGACAATGGCAGCAATTTTTTCCGACGGGATCGGGATCGCGGGACTGCCAATGCGGTCGTCGACTTTCACCAGGGGAATCGGCGTGCGGGTAGGGCGATAGGTCGGGATATAAATGTCGTGCAGCCCTTCCAGGTTCGGGTTGTGGGCCAGGTTGATCTCGATGATCACTTGCCGGGCGAAGATGGCAAAACTGGCCGAGTTACCCACCGACGTGGTCGGTACGATATGCCCTTGCTCGGTGATGGCTACTGCTTCGATCACGGCAATATCGGGCAGCTTGAGCTGGCCGTTGCGCAGTTGTTCGACGGTTTCCGAGAGATGCTGGTCGATGAACATCACCTCGCCCGCGTTGATCGCCTTGCGCAGCGTGCTGTCGACCTGGAACGGCATGCGTCGTGCAAGTACACCGGCTTCGGTGAGCTCCTTGTCGAGGTCGTTGCCCAGGCTCGCGCCGGTCATCAGGCTGATTTTCAACGGCGTGACCTTGGCGCGCTCAGCCAGGGCGTGGGGCACTGCTTTCGCTTCTCCAGCGCGGGTAAAACCGCTCATGCCGACAGTCATGCCGTCCTGAATCAACAAGGCAGCTTCGGCAGCGCTCATCACTTTGTTCAATAACGAAGGCAGGCGGATGCGATCACGGTACATAGGGGTTATCTCGGGCTGGAAGGCAAGATGCGCAGTCTAGTGAATTAGCGCTGTGCCCGACCCGCTACAAAGGTCGCATTTTAGGCGTCTATTACGGGCGTTTCAGGCAAAACATCATTACCGGATCGGTAATATTTTGCCTTGATACAAATCAAAACGCCCCGACAAGTCGGGGCGTTTTTGAGTGAAACAGCGATGGGGTTATTCCACGGCTTTGACCATATCCTCGATGACCTTCTTGGCGTCACCGAACACCATCATGGTCTTGTCGAGGTAGAACAGCTCGTTGTCCAGGCCGGCATAGCCGCTGGCCATGGAGCGCTTGTTGACAATGATGGTCTTCGCCTTGAAGGCTTCGAGGATCGGCATGCCGGCAATCGGCGATTTCGGATCGTTCTTCGCCGCCGGGTTGACCACGTCGTTGGCGCCCAGTACCAGCACCACGTCCGCCTGGCCGAACTCGGAGTTGATATCCTCCATCTCGAACACCTGGTCGTAAGGCACTTCGGCCTCGGCCAGCAGGACGTTCATGTGCCCTGGCATGCGACCGGCCACCGGGTGGATCGCGTATTTCACGGTCACGCCGTGGTGGGTCAGCTTCTCGGTCAGCTCTTTCAGTGCGTGTTGCGCCCGGGCCACCGCCAGGCCGTAGCCTGGAACGATGATCACCGTGTCGGCGTTGGTCAGCAGGAAGGTTGCGTCGTCAGCCGAGCCGGATTTCACTGGACGGGCCTCCTTCGAGCCTGCCGGGCCAGCAGCATCCGCGGTGTTGCCGAAACCGCCGAGCAGCACGTTGAAGAACGAACGGTTCATCGCCTTGCACATGATGTACGAGAGAATCGCACCGCTTGAACCCACCAACGAACCGGCAATGATCAGCATCGAGTTGTTCAGCGAGAAGCCGATACCGGCGGCGGCCCAACCGGAATAGCTGTTGAGCATCGAGACCACCACCGGCATGTCCGCGCCGCCGATCGGGATGATGATCAGCACGCCCAGGACAAACGCCAGGGCCAGCATCAGGGCGAACGCGCCGAGGTTGCCGGTAAACATGAAGGTCAGGCCCAGGCCCAGCGTTGCCAGGCCCAGGATCAGGTTGAGCTTGTGCTGGCCACCAAACTGTACCGGTGCGCCCTGGAACAGGCGGAACTTGTACTTGCCCGAGAGCTTGCCGAACGCGATCACCGAGCCGGAGAAGGTGATTGCACCGATGGCGGCGCCGAGGAACAGCTCCAGACGGTTACCCGCCGGAATCGAATCCCCCAACTGCTTGACGATGCCCAGCGATTGCGGCTCGACGACCGCCGCGATGGCAATGAACACCGCCGCCAGGCCGATCATGCTGTGCATGAATGCCACCAGCTCCGGCATCTTGGTCATCTCGACGCGCTTGGCCATGATCGAGCCAGCAGTACCGCCGACCAACAGGCCGACGATGACGTAGCCAATGCCGGCGGTTGCCAACTCGGCACCTAGTTTATAGATGAGACCCACGGTGGTGAGCACCGCCAACGCCATCCCGAGCATGCCGAACAGGTTGCCGCGGCGGGAGGTGGTGGGGTGCGACAGGCCTTTGAGGGCCTGGATGAAGCAGATGGACGCGATCAGGTAGAGCGTCGTTACCAGGTTCATGCTCATTACTTGGGCGCCTCTTCTTTTACGGCTTTCGGGGCTTTTTTCTTGAACATCTCAAGCATGCGGCGCGTCACCAGGAAGCCACCGAACACGTTCACCGCGGCCAGGGCCACGGCGAGGGTGCCCATGGTCTTGCCCAGAGGTGTTACGGTCAGCGCTGCAGCGAGCATGGCGCCGACGATCACGATCGCCGAAATGGCGTTGGTCACCGCCATCAATGGCGTGTGCAGCGCGGGCGTTACGTTCCAGACCACGTGATAACCGACATAAATTGCCAGCACAAAGATGATCAGGTTGTAGATACCGGGGGAGATAAGCTCTTCCATTGTCTGAATCCCTGCTTAGGCGTTTTTGCGGATGACTTGGCCGTCGCGGCACATCAGGCACGCGGCGACAATGTCGTCTTCCAGGTTCACGTCGAACTGACCTTCCTTGGTGAAGACCAGCTTCAGGAAGTCCAGCAGGTTACGGGCGTACAGCGCCGAAGCATCGGCCGCGACTTCACCGGCCAGGTTGGTCGGGCCGGCGATGGTGACGCCGTTCTCGATCACCACCTGATCAGCCACGGTCAGCGGACAGTTGCCACCCTGGGCTGCCGCGAGGTCGATGACCACCGAGCCGGGTTTCATCTGCGCGACGGTTTCAGCACTCAGCAAGGTCGGTGCCTTGCGGCCCGGAATCAATGCGGTGGTGATGACGATGTCGGCCTGCTTGGCGCGCTCATGCACCGCCTGGGCCTGGCGTTGCATCCAGCTGGCCGGCATGGGCCGGGCATAACCGCCGACGCCGACCGCGCATTCACGCTCTTCGTCGGTCTCGTAAGGCACGTCGACGAACTTGGCGCCGAGGGATTCGATTTGCTCCTTCACCGCCGGGCGCACATCCGAAGCCTCGATCACGGCGCCCAGGCGCTTGGCCGTGGCAATCGCCTGCAACCCGGCCACGCCGGCACCGAGAATCAGTACCCGCGCCGCTTTTACGGTGCCCGCTGCCGTCATCAGCATCGGCATGAAGCGCGGATAGTAATGAGCGGCCAGCAGCACCGCTTTGTAGCCGGCAATGTTCGCTTGAGACGACAGCACATCCAGGCTCTGGGCGCGGGACGTACGTGGCGCGGCCTCAAGGGCGAAAGCGGTAATGCCGCGTTCGGCCAGCTTGGCGATGGTTTCGTTGTTGAACGGATTGAGCATGCCCACCAGAACGGTGCCGCTCTTGATCAGCGTCAGTTCGCTGTCGCTGGGAGCGACCACCTTGAGGATCAGCTCGGCCCCGAATGCATCACTGGCGCTGCCAATGGTTGCGCCCGCTGCCTCATAGGCACTGTCGATAACGCTGGCCTTGATACCGGCGCCGCTTTGGACAGTGACTTTATGGCCTTGGCCGATCAACTTCTTGATGGTTTCCGGGGTAGCAGCAACCCGTGTTTCACCCGTTTGGGTTTCGAGGGGAACACCAATGTGCACGTCAAATCTCCTGCGTGATCTTATTGAGTAAACCCAGGCACTTCGGATGGTGCGGCTGGGGCGGCCGATCAGCACGATCCCGCCAAACCAGGCGGGGCGCGGCATTTTGCAGGCGAAAATTCAGCCCTTCAAGGGATTATGACGGGTGACGGAAAATTAACTACAAGTCACCCTGTGACCGAATGTCGCAATTATCGATCGGCAGCCCTTGTGGGCCGTGCTTTCCAAGGATTTAGGTTCAAATTGACAATTTTTCCCATCGGCCAGATGAATAAGCGCTGATGCGCTGCGCGATATGGCTCTAAGCCATGTATTTAGACGCTTTGGAGACTACTGCACGGGTTTCATAACAGATTGACTGAATGCGACATAAACTTATATCTGTAGCGACTTTTGTTAGTTGACTACCTAAGTAGGATTTTTGCTTTCCCTTATTAATCAAGGTGATAGCTCGTGGCTTGTTTCACCAGCCAATCACGAAAAGCTCGAAGAGAGGCAGATTCGACCTTTCGCTCTGGAATCATCAGGTAGTAGGCCTTGATGCTCGACAGTGCGTTACGGTTGGCCACGACCAAACGTTGCTCTGCAAGCTCGCGCTGAATCAAAAAGGGCGGAATCAGCGCAACGCCCATGTCGTGCATGGCCGCTTGGGCGAGCATGGAGAATAGTTCATAACGAGGGCCTGTCAGGTCTCGTGCGATGTTCAGGTTCTGAGCGTTGAACCACTGGCGCCACGCATACGGGCGAGTGGTCTGCTGGAGCAAGGGCAAATCGGCAATGGCCTCCGGTGTCAGGCTCTTCCGGTCACCCAGTAAGGCAGGGCTGCATACCGGCATCGGATTTTCGCCCATCAGCTTGTGGGATTCGGTACCGGACCAGTCCGCGTCGCCAAAGTAGATGGCGGCGTCAAACTCCGTGTCCGCAAAGAGAAAGGGGCGCGTGCGGTTGGTCAGGTTGACGGTGACTTCCGGATGCTGCTGTTGGAAGTCCTTGAGACGTGGCAGCAGCCATTGGGTGCCGAAGGTCGGAACCACGGCCAGTTCAATCACGTTCGCGCCGGTGTGCCCCATCACGGAAAGTGTGTCGCGCTCGACGGCATCCAGTTGGGTGGCAACCCGGCGGCTGTAGGAAAGACCCGCTTCGGTCAGTTTGACCCCACGGCGCGAGCGTCGGAAAAGCTCGACGCTGAGGAAATCCTCCAGGCTGGCGATCTGTCGGCAGATAGCGCCTTGCGTGAGGGAAAGCTCCTGTGCCGCCTTGGTGAAGCTTTCATGGCGTGCGGCAGCCTCGAAACTGACCAGGGCGGCGGTACTGGGGATTTTGCGGCGCATGTACGTAAGCCTCACTCAATAACTGCTTAAACAGGGTTTATGGCGTTTACGGAGTGAGAAATTAGCACAGCATAGTGCGTAATCCTCGTTTGCCCTTGTAGGAAACCGCGCCTAGGATCAATCCACGATTTTCATTTAATTGGCGAGGACTCTTTCATGGCCGGCAAAGCGAGCTTCAACTGGATCGATCCATTGTTGCTGGATCAGCAGCTCACCGAAGAAGAACGCATGATTCGCGACACTGCCGAGCAGTTCGCCCAGCAGAAACTGGCACCGCGAGTGCTGGAGGCGTTCCGCCATGAGAAAACCGACCCGGCGATTTTTCGCGAGATGGGTGAAGTGGGCCTGCTGGGGGCAACCATTCCTGAGCAGTACGGCGGCAGCGGGCTGAACTACGTCAGCTACGGCCTGATCGCACGTGAAGTGGAGCGCGTCGATTCCGGCTATCGCTCGATGATGAGCGTGCAGTCCTCGCTGGTCATGGTGCCGATCAATGAATTCGGGACTGAGGCACAAAAGCAGAAGTATTTGCCGAAGCTGGCGTCTGGCGAGTGGATCGGCTGCTTTGGTCTGACCGAGCCGAACCATGGTTCCGACCCAGGCGCGATGATTACTCGTGCGCGCAAAGTGGAAGGTGGCTACAGCCTGACGGGCAGCAAGATGTGGATCACCAACAGTCCGATCGCTGATGTCTTTGTCGTCTGGGGCAAGGACGATGCTGGCGATATCCGCGGTTTCGTTCTTGAAAAAGGCTGGAAGGGGCTGAGCGCACCGGCTATCCATGGCAAAGTCGGGCTGCGCGCTTCAATCACCGGCGAAATCGTCATGGACAATGTATTCGTCCCGGAAGAGAACATTTTCCCCGATGTCCGTGGCCTGAAGGGCCCGTTTACTTGTCTGAACTCCGCGCGCTACGGGATCTCCTGGGGCGCTTTGGGAGCCGCTGAATTCTGCTGGCACACCGCTCGCCAATACACGCTGGATCGCCAGCAGTTCGGTCGTCCGCTCGCGGCCAATCAGTTGATCCAAAAGAAACTGGCCGACATGCAAACTGAAATCACGCTTGCGCTGCAGGGGTGCCTGCGTTTGGGGCGTATGAAAGATGAGGGCACGGCGGCAGTCGAGATTACCTCGATCATGAAGCGCAACTCCTGCGGCAAGTCGTTGGATATTGCTCGGATGGCGCGGGACATGCTGGGCGGCAACGGTATTTCCGATGAATTTGGTATTGCTCGTCATCTCGTAAACCTGGAAGTCGTGAATACCTACGAAGGCACGCACGACGTTCATGCGCTGATCCTGGGGCGTGCGCAAACCGGTATCCAGGCGTTCTATTAATAGGAGAACGGTCATGGGCGCGCTTTCGCATCTGCGGGTATTGGATTTATCGAGGGTCTTGGCCGGGCCTTGGGCTGGGCAGATCCTGGCGGACCTGGGGGCTGACGTCATCAAGGTCGAGCGTCCCGGCAATGGTGACGATACGCGCGCCTGGGGGCCGCCCTTCCTGAAGGATGCCAGAGGTGAGAACACGACCGAAGCTGCCTATTATCTGTCGGCCAATCGCAACAAGCAGTCGGTGACCATCGATTTTACGCGGCCAGAGGGTCAGCGGCTGGTGCGGGAGCTGGCTGCCAAGTCCGATATCCTGATCGAGAATTTCAAGGTGGGCGGCCTGGCCGTGTATGGCCTGGACTATGACTCGCTGAAGGCGATCAATCCGCAATTGATCTACTGCTCGATCACCGGGTTCGGACAGACCGGCCCTTATGCCAAGCGCGCCGGGTATGACTTCATGATCCAGGGGCTGGGGGGCTTGATGAGCCTGACCGGCCGCCCAGAGGGGGATGAGGGCGCGGGGCCGGTGAAGGTGGGGGTTGCGCTGACGGATATCCTCACGGGGTTGTACTCGACGGCTGCCATTTTGGCGGCGCTGGCTCATCGGGATCATGCCGGCGCAGGGCAGTACATCGACATGGCCTTGCTGGATGTCCAAGTGGCTTGCCTGGCTAACCAGGCGATGAACTACCTGACTACAGGCAATGCGCCGAAGCGGCTGGGCAATGCTCATCCGAACATCGTGCCTTATCAGGATTTTCCTACGGCTGACGGCGACTTCATCCTTACTGTGGGTAATGACGGCCAGTTCCGCAAGTTCGCTGAGGTGGCCGGGCAGCCGCAGTGGGCTGATGATCCGCGTTTTGCCACGAACAAGCTGCGGGTCGCAAACCGTGCGGTGTTGATTCCGTTGATCCGCCAGGCCACGGTGTTCAAGACCACCGCTGAGTGGGTGGTCCAGTTGGAGCAGGCAGGTGTACCGTGCGGGCCAATCAACGACCTTGCCCAAGTGTTTGCCGACCCTCAGGTGCAAGCGCGTGGATTGGCAATGGAATTGCCTCATCTATTGGCCGGTAGCGTGCCGCAGGTGGCCAGCCCGATTCGACTGTCCGAGACGCCGGTGGAGTATCGCAATGCGCCCCCTTTATTAGGGGAGCATACGCTGGAGGTATTGCAGCGAGTGTTGGGGTTGGATGAAGCGGCAGTGGCGGCATTCAGGGAGGCTGGGGTTCTTTGAGCGTTCTCTTCTATATAGAGGGGTTTTTAAAGGGCGATTTCCGGTGCTGCGCAACTTATTGATAGAAAAGCGAAATTAAGGGTTGACGGCAGATTCTGGAAGTCTATAATTCGCCCCACTTCCGGCGCAGTCGAAACGGAAAACTCCTTGAGATTCAATGAG
>NZ_JABWRA010000036.1:0-70969 GCF_014268705.1 Pseudomonas sp. SWRI179
GACCACCCTCAAGGGCAACCGCCTGCTGAAGGAGGGCGACCGCCACTACGACTACGACGCCTTCGGCAACCTGATCCGCGAACGCCGCGGCGAGGCCCTGGTCAGCGCCTACCGCTACGACAGCCAACACCGCTTGATCGGCCTCACCACGGCCGACGACTGCGAAACCTCCTACCGCTACGACGCCTTCGGCCGACGCATCAGCAAGACCGTGGACGGCCTGACCACGGAGTTTTTCTGGCAAGGCGACCAGCTCGTCGCCGAAAACAGCCCGCGCCATCATCGCAGCTACGTCTATGAACCGGGCACCTTCCGCCCGCTGGCGATGCTCAATGGCGAAGGCCCGGAAAACACCACGCCGTTCTACTACCACCTCGACCACCTGGGCACGCCCCAGGAACTGACCAACCCCAACGGCCAGATCGTCTGGTCGGCGCGCTACAACGGCTACGGCAAAGTCACCGCACTCAAGCACGGCGACGGCGAACAGCTTGAACAACCGTTGCGTTTCCAGGGCCAATACTCCGACCCGGAAAGCGGCCTGCACTACAACCGCCACCGCTACTACAATCCCGAGACTGGCCGCTATTTGACGCCCGACCCGAGCAAGTTGGTGGGTGGACTCAATGGGTACCGGTACACCCTGAATCCGACGGGGTGGGTGGATCCGTTGGGGTTGGTGGATTGTCCGGGGAAGGGTGGGTGTAGGCCGGCGGTTGGGGATCAGGATCCGGCGGCGAAGGTTGGGGTGAATAAGGCGGAGGCTTCCCCACCAAAACCTACATTTCTTTATCGTGGAGACTTGAGGGGGCCAGAAATCATTTTTATGGAAGGTTTTAGGAGCTTGGGGAAAAGTACCGACCTACGACTTCATGTTATGGATAACAGAAATCCACCGAGTAATTTTGTCAGTACAAGCACGGATGTTGATGTCGGTATCGATTTTGGAACAAAGTATAGGACGCGCAAAGGGTATCTGTATGTCCTAAAGCGAATTCCTGGACGCGATGTAAATAAGGAGCTCCCGCGCAGTGATGTTCCTTATAGCTATGAGTATGAGATTGCAATCCCTGATCGAGTGAAGACGGAAGATATTATCGGGGTCACTCCACTTAAGAAGGACGGTTCCTATGTTGGGTACTCTTTACCCAACCCTCAAAGGAAATAAAAAATGACGAAGCAAGTTATTTCGATTGTTAAAGGTGGTCAAAAAGAGGAGGTCCTGCTTGATGTTAATTCAGCAAGATCAACCATTTTGCTTACCTTCAAAAGTGGCTGGTCAAAAAAATACTCCGGGGCGGACGTGTATGAGTGTCTTGGAAAAATCATAAAAGAGCACTCCGATGTAAAATTTTTATGCAAGGGAGCTAAGCGAAATGTAAGGCCGTCCAGTATGTCATCGCAAATGTCGTCAGGGATAGCTGCATATGAACATGTTTTGGGTAAGCGTGCTTCAAGATCGGATCTTGTTAATATATTTGATTATGAAGACCAAGATATAGTCAATGATCCTCAACTGCAAAAAGATCATTTTTTTCTTTGGCTTGAATCTATAAAGGATGTGGATGAATAGGATCTAGATTGTGTGGGAACAATCGAAAGCCCCTGAACATCTGAAAAACGTTGAACCTGTGGCGAGGGAGCTTGCTCCCGCTGGGCTGCGCAGCAGCCCCAAAGCCATTCAACGCGGTGAGCGGGTAGGTTTACGACTGCTGCGCAGCCGAGCGGGAGCAAGCTCCCTCGCCACGATGATTCGTACAGCCTTTAAGTCCGCGGTCGCCTGTAGGACTGGCGTTCACGCATTCCCGAGGCCACCACAATTTCCAGTGTGGGAGCGGGCTTGCTCGCGAAAGCGATTGCACATTCACCCCTTCAGTGACTGACCCACCGCTTTCGCGAGCAAGCCCGCTCCCACAGGTTTTTGTGTTCGCAGATACTCTCAGACCTTCATCCAGCCATTAAAAAAACCACCCCTTTGGCACCGATAACATCGTTTCTCGACCGCCCGGCTTTTCCCTATATTGGCCCTCAGATCCGGTGGATGGCTCAACGTCCACCCCCTCAGTGTGAGTAGCCTCGATGAACAATAAACCTGACAGCACAGGGCTTGATAATGCCGGCGCGGGCACCCGGGCGGTTTGGGGTGGGGAGCAAGTCAGGCATCCCTACAACGCCACGCAAACCCCCATCGTGGCCAGTGCCGCGTACGGCTACGACGACATCGACGTCTGGTACGACGTCGCCCTGGGCAAGGCCCCCGGTTTTATCTACAGCCGCATGAGCAACCCGACCGTCGAGACCCTCGAAGCCAAGATTCGCGAGCTGGAAATGGCTGAGTCCGCAGTGGCCTTCAGCAGTGGCATGGCGGCGATCAGCAGCGTGCTCTACACCTTCCTGGCCCATGGCGATCGGGTGGTGTCGACCAAGGACAGTTACGGCGGCACCAACAAGATTTTCGAAGAATTCCTGCCGCGCACCGGCGTGGCGGTGACCCTGTGCGAGACCTTCGACCACGACGACCTGGAGCGTGAAATCGCCAAGGGCTGCCAGGTGTTGTACCTGGAAACCCCCACCAACCCGACCCTGAAAATCCTCGACATCCCGCGCCTGGTGGCGGCGGCCAAGCGCGTCGGCGCCGTGGTCGTGGCGGACAACACCTTCGCCACGCCGCTGAACCAGAGCCCGCTGGCCTTGGGCGTGGACGTGGTGATTCACAGCGCGACCAAATTCCTCAGCGGCCACGGCGACGTGCTCGGTGGCCTGGTGTGTGGCAGCGAAGCCTTGATGGCCCAAGTGCGGCACTACCGGGAAATCAACGGCGCGAGCCTCGACCCGTTCTCGGCCTACCTGATCATCCGTGGCATGAAGACCCTGGCATTGCGCATGCGCCAGCAACAACACAGCGCCCGGGCCCTGGCCGAATTCCTCTGCACCGAACCATTGGTGGAGGCGGTGAATTATCCCGGCTTGCCCAGCCACCCGAACCACGCCATCGCCTGTGCACAGATGTCCGGCTTCGGCGCCATCGTCAGTTTTGTCCTGGTCGGCGGCATGGACACGGTCAAGCTGCTCCTGCCACGCCTGCGCTTCGCCCACTGCGCCGGCAACCTGGGCGCGGTGGAAACCATCTACGGCCCGGCCCGCACCACCAGCCATGTCGAGAACACCCTGGAAGAACGCCTGGCCCTGGGCATCTCCGAAGGCTTGGTGCGGGTTTCGGTGGGCATCGAAGACACCGACGATCTGCTGGACGATCTGAAACAGGCCTTCGCCTTCGTCAAAAAGACCCTCGATCCGCAACTCAATGAAGTCCACACCGAGACGGCAAGCTGAAGTTTGAAAGTTGATACCCCGCGACAAGGCTGTCAGCGGGGCGTTCATGAATAGGAATAATAATAAAAGCTCAGCGGCGCTTGTCTGACTCGCGTAGACGTCGATGCGCGCCCTGACATTTCATGAGAACAACCATGTCCATAACAGAACAACAAACGAATACGCGGACCGGCTTCAAGCAGGAAATGCAGACGCGCCATATCGTCATGCTGGCCTTGGGTGGCGTGATCGGCACCGGGCTGTTCCTGACCTCCGGCTACACCGTCAACCAGGCCGGCCCGATGGGGGCGGTGATCGCCTACATCATCGGTGCGCTCATGGTGTACATGGTGATGATGTGCCTCGGTGAGCTGGCAGTGCAGATGCCGGTAACCGGTTCCTTCAGCACCTACGCCACGCGCTTCCTCGGCCCCGGCACTGGCTACACCGTGGCCTGGCTGTATTGGCTGACGTGGACGGTGGCCATCGGTTCCGAGTTCACCGCCGCCGGCATCCTCATGACCCGATGGTTTCCCGACACCCCGGTGTGGATCTGGAGCGCGCTGTTTGCCGGCGTGGTGTTCCTCACCAACGTGGTCTCGGTGCGTTTGTTCGCCGAGACCGAGTTCTGGCTGTCGTTGATCAAAGTGCTGACCGTGGTGGTGTTCCTGCTGATCGGTGGTGGTGCGATTCTCGGCCTGTTGAACATCGACCAGGCCCACAGCATCGGGTTAAGTAACTTCACTCGCGAAGGACTTTTTCCTACGGGCTTCATGCCGATTGCGATGACGCTGCTGGCGGTCTCCTTCGCCTTCTCCGGCACTGAACTGATCGGCATCGCCGCTGGCGAAACCAAGGATCCGCAACGCAACGTGCCGCGCGCCATCCGCACCACGGTGCTGCGCCTGGCGGTGTTTTTTGTCGGGACCATTTTTGTCCTCGCGACGTTGTTGCCTCGCGAACAGGCCGGTCTGGTGGAAAGCCCGTTCGTCACGGTGTTCACCTACATCGGCATTCCATACTCCGCCGACATCATGAACTTCGTGATCATCACCGCCCTGTTGTCGGCGGCCAACTCCGGCTTGTACGCCGCCTCACGCATGCTTTGGACCCTCAGCGACCAAGGCCACCTGCCCAAGCAGTTCTCGGCCCTGACCCGCATGGGCACGCCGCTCAACGCGATCATCGTCAGCATGGCCGGCGGCGCCGCGTCGTTGCTCAGCAGCGTGTTTGCCGCCGACACCATCTACCTGGCGCTGGTGTCGATTTCCGGCCTGGCCGTGGTGGTGGTGTGGATGAGCATCGCCGCGAGCCAGATCGGCTTCCGCCGTCACTACGTCGCCAACGGCGGCGACATTCGCGACCTCAAGTTCCGCGTGCGCGGTTATCCATGGGTGCCGTTGGGGGCGCTGGTGTGCTGCAGCCTGGCGTGCATCGGCATCGCCTTCGACCCTGAACAGCGAGTGGCGCTGTACTTCGGCTTGCCATTCATCGCCTGGTGTTACTTCGTGTATTACATTACCCGCAAAAGCCGCGAGCGACGCTTGTCGGTTGCCCTCGTGGCACAACCGTCCGACGCGTTTTAAACCGCATCGACGGGCGGGCAAACGTGCCCGGTGCGTGGGGGTCAGCGAGGTAAGAGCATGAAGCAAAAAACGTTGCCCCCGTTGAACTGGCTGCGGGCGTTCGAAGTGTCGGCCCGCTGCCTGAACTTCACCCACGCCGCCGACGAATTATTCTTGACCCAGGGCGCGGTCAGTCAGCAGATCCGCCAGTTGGAAAGTCACCTGGGAGTGGCGCTGTTCAAGCGCTTGCCCCGCGGCCTGGGCCTGACCGAAGAAGGCCAGGCGTACCTGCCGGTGGTGCAGGACGCAATCACACGACTGGCGGTGGGCACCAACGAAATCTTTGGCCAGCACAAACGCCGGCCAATCAAGGTGCGCGGCAGCCTGGCGTTTTTCGTGCACTGGCTGGCGCCGAAACTGGTGGATTTTCGTCAAGCCCATCCCCACGTCGATATCCGCTACATCAGCAACATCTGGGTCAAGGAACTGGACGGCGAAGACGACATGGAGATTCGCTGGGGCCACGGCCAATGGCCCGGCCTGGTATCGCAGCGGCTGACCTGGGACACCTTGTTCCCGGTGTGCTCGCCGGCCTTGATGGCGACGCTGAAGGTGCCGGCGGACGTGGCCAGGCATCCGCTGCTGCACGTGCTGGGTTACGAAGAAGGCTGGGGTTACTGGCTGAAAATGGTCGGTGCCGACTCGGTGGATTCCTCGACGGGCATGCAATTCGATACATTGGTCTGCACCTTGCGCATGGCCGAGCTGGGGCAGGGCATCGCCCTGGCGCGGTCGTCGATGGTCAGTGAATTGCTGGAAGACGGACGCTTGGTCGAACCCTTCGCCCAACGCATCGAAGCCAGCGAATCGTTCTACCTGGTGCGCAGTTCCGGGGCCGAGCAACACCCGGACGCGGCACGGTTTTCCACCTGGCTGGTGGAGCAGGCGCATCGTTTCAAATGAGCTGTTTTTTATCTGAGTTTGCGGAGTTGACCATGCGCTACGTGAGTACCCGAAATTCCGCCGTGCAGGTCGATTTCGAAAAAGTCGTGCTGTCGGCCATTGCCGAAGATGGCGGGCTGTTTGTCCCGGTGGAACTGCCGCTGTTCGAACCTCAGGACATCGCTAATTGGTCGACGTTGTCCTACGACGAACTGGCCTACCGAGTGATGCGCCCGTTCGTGGGCGAGGCGATCCCCGAGGTCGACTTCAAGCGCTTGCTCAAGGAGGCCGGCAGCCAGTTCAGCCATCGCTCCCTGGCGCCGCTGCATCAGGTGGATCGCAACGAATGGGTCCTGGAGTTGTTCCATGGCCCGACCCGCTCCTCGAAGGACTTTGCCGCGCAGCTGCAGGCACGGCTGGTGCAGTACTTCCTGCGCAAACGCGGGCGTCGCGCTGTGGTGATGGGTGTCACCAACGGCGACACCGGCCTGGCCGCCATCGAGGCGTTCAAGCACTGCGACGAGACCGACGTGGTGGTGATCTACCCCGAGGCCGGTGTACCGCAAGACCAGCTTCAAGACCTGCAAGCGACCGCGCATCCGCGGGTGCATCAAGTGGCCGTGGAGGGCAGTTTCGATGAATGCCAGACCCTCGTCACCCAACTGTTCCGCCAGCATGCGGCGATCAGTTTCAACTCCAGCAACTGGGTCAGCGTCATGGCGCAGTTGGTGTTTTATTTTCACGCCGTGCTGCAGTTGGGCGGCGGTCAGCGGCCCATCGGTTTCAGCGTGCCGGCGGCGAGTTTTGCCGAAGTCTATGCCGGCTATATCGCCCAGAAGATGGGCTTGCCGATCACGCAAATGATCGTCGCCACCAACCAGAACGACGCGCTGCATCAATTCTTTTTGAAGAACCACTACTCGCGGTTACGTGCCAGCAAGACCCTGTCGCCGGCCATGGATTTGTCGATCTTTTCCAACCTGGAACGGTTTCTCTGGGAGCTCTATGGGCATGATGATCAAGCCGTGAGCGCGTTGATGCACACCTTCGAAACCGACGGCGAAATGAGCATTGGCAACGAGTTCTGGCTGCAGGCGCGGATGATCATCGACTCGTACGCTGTGAGTGATGAGCAGACGCTGAGCGAGATCACTTCGTTGTACCGCGACACCGGTTATGTCATCGACCCACACACCGCTACCGGCGTGCTCGCGGCGCGCTTGTACCGTCGCAGCCTGGTGGCGCCGATGGTGACCCTGGGCGAGATCTCACCGATTAAATCGGCGGTGTTGCTCGGTGAGCTGGGGATCCCCGTGGCGACGCAACAACGTCCGATGGCCGAGCAGGGCCCGGCGCAGATCCATCGCATCCAGCCGGACGACCTCGCTGCCCTCCATCAACTGCTCGGCTCGCTATAACCGGAGGCCCCATGAAGCGAATCCTCGATCCCCTCGACGAGCGCATCATCGCCGAACTGCGCCTCAACGCCCGCGCCGCCCACGCCGAGCTGGCGGCCAAGGTCAACCTCTCGCGCAACGCCGTGCGCCAACGCATCGAACGCCTCGAACGCGACGGCGTGATCCAGGGCTATACGGTGCGCACGGGGGAGGGCGCGCAAGCGTCGTCGAACATCAACGCGGTGATCTTCGTCTACCGCTACGACCGCATGCGCGGCGCCGAGGTGTTGCTAGCGTTACAGGCGATGCCGGAAGTGCTGCAGTGCGATGTGATGAGTGGCGAATTTGATTTGATGCTGAGGGTCGGCGCGGCGAACCCGGAGCGGGTGCACAAGGTGTGGAAAGAGATCTCGGCGCTGCCGGGAGTGGAGAACACCGTGACGTCGTTTGTGTTGTCGTCGGTGGTCTAGGCACGCTAGCCGTCACAGCAGTGAACCCCGTGGCGAGGGAGCTTGCTCCCGCTGGGTTGCGAAGCAGCCCCAACCAGGTGATCCCAATCAACCTGACCGACCGCGCTGCATGTTTTGGGGCCGCTGCGCAGCCCAGCGGGAGCAAGCTCCCTCGCCACAAGAGCCGGCGGGTGCATGCTCTGCCACTAATAGACCAAACACTGAAGAAAACTGTGGGAGCGGGCTTGCTCGCGATAGCGGTACACCAGCCACCATCAATGTCGCCTGACCTGGCCCTTTCGCGAGCAAGCCCGCTCCCACAGGGGAAGGTGTTCGGTCAGGCCCCGCCTGCTCGCCGCCGCTTTCACAGATAAGCCAGCCACCACAACCCCCGTGGCGAGGGAGCTTGCTCCCGCTGGGTTGCGAAGCAGCCCCAACCAGGTTGCCCCAATCAACCTGACCCACCGCGCTGCATGTTTTGGGGCCGCTGCGCAGCCCAGCGGGAGCAAGCTCCCTCGCCACAAGAGCCGGCGGGTGCATGCCTTGACCCCAATAAACCAAACACTGAAAAAATACCTGTGGGAGCGAGCCTGCTCGCGATAGCGGTACACCAGCCACCATCAATGTGCCTGACCTGCCCCCATCGCGAGCAGGCTCGCTCCCACAGGGCTAGGTATCCTGCCAGTGGTACAAGCCAGCCACCACAAATCAATCCCACCAGCCTGAGATGTCAGCCAAGCTGTTGGCTTTTTTCATGCCTACCTCTTTGCCCACCCCCTGGTCAAAACGCCCAAGAAATAGAGCAAATTGGCATATTTCACTGCCCACCCCACACCCCTAACCTAGATCCCAACAACCTCATCACCCGGATCAAGGGACACAACAAAAATGACTGAATACAAACTGGCCCTAGTCGGCTTCGGCGGTGTAAACCGGGCATTGGCCCAACTGATTGCCGAGCGCAACCAGCAGTGGAAAACCGAACTCGGCTTCACCCTGAAAATCGTCGGCGTGACCGACCTGTTCCTCGGTTCGGTGATGAACCGCCACGGCCTCGACGCCGCCTCGCTGGCCCGACTGCCCGCCACCAAAGGCGCCATGGCCCAACTCCCCGGCGGCACCGTCGACGCCCTCAACGAAGCCGTGATCAAAGACTGCGGCGCCGACATCATCGCCGAAGCCACCTTCACCAACCCGGTGGACGGCGAGCCCGCCACCTCGTTCTGCCGCTGGGCCCTGGAGCGTGGCAAACACGTGGTCACCACCAACAAAGGCCCCATCGCCCTGCACGGCGCCGAACTCAAGGCCCTGGCCCGACGCAACAACGTCGCCTTCGAATACGAAGGCTCAGTGATGAGCGGCACCCCGGTCATCCGCCTCGCCAAACAAGCCCTGGCCGGCAGCGCCATCACAGGCTTCGAAGGCATCCTCAACGGCACCTCCAACTTCGTCCTCACCTGCATGGAAAGCGGCCTAGGGTTCGCCGAAGCCGTCAGCCAGGCCCAAGCCCTGGGCTACGCCGAAGCCGACCCAACCGCCGACGTCGCAGGCCATGACGTGCGCCTGAAAGTGGTGATCCTGGCCAACGAACTGCTCGACGCCAAACTCACCGTCAACGACGTCACCTGCAACGGCATTGCCTCCCTCAGCCTCGACGACATCGAAAAAGCCCGCCGCGACAACGCACGCTGGAAACTCATCGGCGCCGCCACCCGCAATGCCGACGGCTCCATCAGCGCCAGCGTCGAACCGCGCCTGCTCAGCAACGACCACCCACTGGCGAGCATCAGCGGCGCCACCAACGCCGTGTCGTTCACCAGCGAACTGCTCGGCGCCGTCACCGTCTCCGGCCCGGGCGCCGGCCGCACCGAAACCGCCTTCGCACTGCTGTCCGACATCATCCACATCCACCAATCGGCAACCCGCAAACAGGAGCACACCCTGTGAACGTATCGCGCCTGGCCCTGGCGGTCGTCGAACCGCACATCGAAGTCCTCAACCCATTTGACGGCAGCGTCGTCGGCACCGTCGCCGACCTCAAAGCCTCGGAAGTCCCACACCTGCTCGAAACCGCACGCAGCGGCGCAAAAACCTGTGCCGCACTGCCCCGTCATCGCCGCGCCAGCATCCTCGAACACGCCGCCCTCAACATCGAGCGCGACGCCAAAGCCTTCGCCCGACTCATCGTCGATGAAGCCGGCAAGACCCTCAAACAGGCCGAAAAGGAAGTCAAACGCTGCGTCAACACCCTCAAGCTCTCCGCCGAAGAAGCCAAGCGCAACGCCGGCGAAATCGTCCCGTTCGACGCCTACGAAGGCGCCGAATCGCGCCAAGGCTGGTTCACCCGCGAACCCCTGGGCCTGATCGTCGCCATCACCCCCTACAACGACCCGCTCAACCTCGTCGCCCACAAACTCGGCCCGGCCATCGCCGGCGGCAACGCAGTGATCCTCAAACCGTCCGAACTGGCGCCACTGTCGGCCCTCAAACTGGTCTCGTACCTGGTCGCCGCCGGCCTCCCCGAAACCGTGGTCACCGTCGCCACCGGCGGCGCCGAACTCGGCAAAGCCCTGGTCGCCGCCCGCGACGTGCGCATGATCTCCTTCACTGGCGGCTTCGTCACCGGCGAACAAATCGCCCGCACCGCCGGCCTGAAAAAGCTCGCCATGGACCTCGGCGGCAACGCCCCCGTCATCGTCATGGGCGATTGCAACCTCGACGCCGCCGTCGACAGCTGCGTCTCCGGCGCCTTCTGGGCCGCCGGGCAAAACTGCATCGGCACCCAACGCCTGCTCATCCACGCACCGATCTACGCTGCCTTCCGCGAACGCTTCGTCAACCAGGCCCAAGCCCTCGTCGTCGGCAACCCACTGCTCGCCAACACCGACATCGGCCCGATGATCAGCCAACAAGCCGCGCAGAACGCCGAACAAGTGGTCAACGAAGCCCTGCAACAAGGCGCCACCTTGCTCTGCGGCCACCGCCGTCAGGGCAACTGCTACGCCGCCACCGTCCTGGAAAACGTCGATCATTCCAGCCGACTCTGGCGCAACGAAGCCTTTGCGCCTGTGGTGGTGTTGCAGCCATTCGAGACGTTCGATGAAGCCATCACGTTGGCGAACGAACCGGAATACGCGCTTCACGCTGGGATCTTCACAAATGATTTATCCACGGCCATGAGCGCTGCACGACGGATCGAAGCAGGGGGCGTGATGATCAATGATTCGTCGGATTTTCGTTTCGATGCGATGCCGTTTGGCGGCTCCAAGTACGGCAGTTTGGGCAGGGAAGGGGTGCGGTTTGCGTATGAGGAAATGACCCAGCCGAAGGTGGTTTGTTTGAATACGTTGGGGTGAGGGGCGAGTCAGTCCGAAGGAATCACTTCACCTTTCATGTCGCAGAAATCGAAAAATAGCGACACGTTGTGTCAGCCCTCTGTGTAAGCGGGCTTGTTCACGAAAAGGGCCAGTAAATCCAACCCCGCAACCAAGTCAAACCCTTGTGGGAGCAAGGCTTGCCCGCGAGGAACGATAACGCGGTTCAGTTGCTACACCGCGGCGCGGCCATCGCGGGCAAGCCTTGCTCGCGATAGCGCCAAGCGCTCAGAACACCAAGCGTGCAGGCAACATCGGCGATCTCCCAAAAAACTAACTTCTTCAAACGCTCCAAGCTGAAACGTATCAGCTACGAGAAAAAACCAAAATATGCACAAATGCATTTTTATGCTTGACTGCATAGGCAAGCCTCTATAAGGTGATTTCACTGTATGCGCATACAGTATTTCTAAATCACTACTTATTTAAATCCATTCATGGACGAGGCTCTAACTCATGAAAACAACCACTGAAAAATTCGGTGCAACCCCCCATCAACCCAGCCTCTGGACCCGCGCCGACGCGCTGAAAGTCCGGGCAGATGACCCCACCACCACCCAGCCGCTGGTCAGCGCGGATTTCCCGGTCCTGAACAACGACGTGTTCATCTGGGACACCATGCCCCTGCGCGACCTGGACGGTAACGTGACGTCCGTCGATGGCTGGTCGGTGATCTTCACCCTGACCGCCGATCGTCATCCAAACGACCCGCAGTACCTCGACGAGGACGGCAACTACGACATCCTCCGCGATTGGAACGACCGCCACGGTCGGGCAAAGATGTACTACTGGTTTTCTCGTACCGGCAAGAACTGGGAATTCGGTGGCCGCGTGATGGCCGAAGGCGTTTCCCCAACCGCCCGCGAATGGGCCGGTACGCCGATCCTGTTGAACGACCGAGGTGAAGTGGACCTGTATTACACCGCCGTCACCCCAGGCGCGACCATCGTCAAGGTGCGCGGTCGGGTAGTGACCACTGAACACGGTGTCAGCATGGTCGGCTTCGAGAAGGTCAAGCCGCTGTTCGAGGCCGACGGCAACATGTACCAGACCGAAGCCCAAAACGCGTTCTGGGGTTTCCGCGACCCATGGCCTTTCCGCGACCCGAACGATGGCAAGCTGTACATGCTGTTCGAAGGCAACGTGGCCGGTGAGCGCGGCTCCCACACAGTAGGCGAGGCAGAAATCGGCGACGTGCCGCCGGGTTATGAAGACGTCGGCAACTCGCGCTTCCAGACCGCCTGCGTCGGCATCGCCGTGGCCCGCGACGCGGACGGTGACGACTGGGAAATGTTGCCGCCACTGCTGACCGCCGTGGGCGTAAACGACCAGACCGAGCGCCCGCACTTCGTGTTCCAGGATGGCAAGTACTACCTGTTCACCATCAGCCATACCTTCACCTATGCCGACGGTGTTACCGGGCCAGACGGGGTGTACGGTTTCGTCGCGGACTCGCTGTTCGGCCCTTACGTGCCGCTGAACGGTTCCGGCCTGGTGCTGGGCAACCCGTCCTCGCAGCCATTCCAGACCTACTCTCACTATGTAATGCCAAACGGCCTGGTGACCTCCTTCATCGACAGCGTACCGACCGACGAAACCGGCACGCAGATTCGTGTCGGCGGCACCGAGGCACCCACGGTGGGCATGAAGATAAAAGGGCAGCAGACGTTCGTGGTGGCCGAGTACGACTACGGTTACATCCCGCCGATGCTCGACGTCACCCTCAAGTAACGGCGACACCGGGGTTTCAGGCAGCGGGTTTTGCGGTCGATGGCAAAACCGTTGTGGATAGGATCGAGATATCCCGCCTGATTCATTGCGATGTTGCTCGCAAGCCTCATTGAACAACGCGTCGTAACCCTCTTCGCGACTGGCTGCAAGGATGCAGCCAGTCGCGAACGCATTCCCCTGCGACGTATGCACACAAGCCCCTCTGTGGGAGCGAGCCTGCTCGCGATAGCGGTGTGTCAGCTACATTCCGGCCCGCTGTTTATCGTGACTCCACGAGACCAGCCACGACCGACGTTGCCTTGCGCCATTGCCTACAACTACGCCAGAATCCGCCGGCTTGTGCGTCTTGGAGGGCGTCGGTAGTTTGAGTCCTGTCACTGAGCATCAGTGATCGGGTTTAGTCGCCCGTCTCAACCTAAGGCGTACCAAGTCCCGTCGGACAGGCTGTGCTGTTCCTGTATTGATGGTGGCTGTGCGCAGGGCGCCCCCGGGCGCGCCGGGATTCTTAGGTTCACCGGTCGACTAACCTGCGCACAGCTGCCGCCCTCTCGTTTAGTCGCGAGGTGGTTGCAGCATCACTTAAGGAACCTAAGTCGATGGCAAAAATTACACCGAACCCTCCGACTGCAGATGAGCATGTGTCTCGCGCTCAGTCTGCTCGTAACAATAAGCTTGATGACGCTGCCAACCGGGCGTTGGATTACTACCTGAAGCCTAAGCCGAAGGAAGAAACGTCTGACAAGACCAACACTATTTTCCGTATTGCACCGGATGTTGATTCGGAATGTCTGCTTGCTAATCTCAGTGAGAATCTGGCTTCGGCCAATGCCATGATTAGTGATTTGGCGTTTGGTCTTGAGGGATCACGACGGCATTTTGCGTTGGGGATCTTGCAGGTGATTGAGGTGAGTGAACTGTTGGCGAATCGGGCTTTGGATATTGTTGAGGTGAGGTAACAAGGGGCCGCGCTTGTTCCAAATATGAAAAAAGGTCTTGCCTGGCAAGGCCTTTTTTATGGTCGAGAGATTAAGAGGGGGTTATCGCTCAATCAGTGCAACAGGCTGCTGAACTAATCACAAATCGAGAACTCGTGATGCTGTGTCCCGAGGGCTACAGTAATCAGAAAAATATAGATATTTGATGCTTGAGAGCTACAAATGACCACGCTGTTTGATGTGGCTGAAATGCTGAAACAGGCTCGAGCTGAGGCCCATTTGAGCCAGGAGGCCTTAGCCATTCGAGCCGGCGTATCACGTCCTACAGTGGCGCGCATGGAAACAGTAGCTAAGGGAGATATGAGCGTCTCGGCCCTCGTTCGGTTACTGGAAGCAGCCGGATACGACTTGAAACCGGTGACAGCAGTTCATGAACGCACGGTTGAGGACATCCTGGCTGAGCAGCGTTTCGGAGCGAGCGAGTCCGAGTCACGACGGAGCGCCCACAGAGAAATTGTGCAAGTACCTCTTGCACAATCTCCAATCGCAGAGCCGCTCCTTGCTCGCGATAGCGCCATACCGGCCAACAGACACAGCGGCTCGCCCATCATGCAGTCGCCCACCCACAACGTCACCCCAGCTAATACCAGAAATGTGGAATATCCCAGCTAAAGCCATGGACGAAATGATGGCATTTTAGTAGCTTTCGATGCATGTGGGACAACAGCTAGGGATCAGAATGCTCCAGTCATGGAAAAAACTTGAAGATCACGCCCGTGAAATCGCCACCATTATCTGGCACAAACCGGCGGTGCCAGATCGCATCGATGGAGTGAATTTTGATGCGGTTATACACATATCTGACGAGGAGGTAGTGCTGATTGAAATAACAGAAGAGCACTCGTTAGAAAAAATAAGAATGGATGTGGCTAAAATTCTACCCGTTAAGTTTAATTTGTTGGCTAAGGGTGTTTTGGCTAAGTCTTACATAGTTTTAAAGGACGAGCCAACGCAGGGAATGATTGATATTGGGAAGCCATCAAAAGTCAATGTTGTATCGATAAAGAGCTTCGCAAATCTTGCCTTTAACTACTCGACATATATTAGTCTTCGCAACACAAATTCCTTTGGGAGTGCGATAGATCCGAACACCGGTGAACCTGACCGTCACGAATACATACCTGTGACTTATGTGGATGAAACGGAGAGGAAAATATTAAATATTCAAGAAATAAGCGAGCGGCTTACCAAAGGTGAAGACATAGTTTTGCTCGGCGACTATGGCACAGGCAAGAGCAGATGCGTCCGTGAAACCTTCCAGTTACTATCAGAAAAAGCTGCAGGTGGGGCATCTATCGTTTTTGCGATCAACCTAAGAGAGCATTGGGGAGCAGCTTCTGCTGCAGAAATTATAGCTGGCCATCTGCAAAGGCTAGGCCTATCCGGCTTCATTGATCGCGCTATGCAGTTGCTACTGGCTGGACATATTCTTTTGCTGTTGGATGGGTTTGATGAAGTTGGGTCGCAAACATTTGGGAGTGATCAGAATAAGCGTATTTCAATTCGCCGTGATGCGCTAAAAGGGATTCGTGAACTCGTAGAGTCGAGCAGGGCTGGAGTGCTGATTACGGGGCGTCCGCATTATTTCAATAGTAACAAAGAAATGCTTGAAAGCCTTGGTATGGCCAAGCGGAAACAAATGCCTTTGATCTTGAAGTGTGCAGAAGAATTCAGCATTCCCGAAGCTCAAAGTTATTTGATGAATATTGGAGTAGATACCGCTGTCCCGTCATGGCTTCCCCGTAAGCCATTGATGTTTTGGATCTTAGCTGCAATCCACTCCTCGGATGCTCAAAAGATTCTATCGAGTACCTCCGGGGAACTCGATTTTTGGGGGCAATTTCTCTCAACGGTGTGCATCCGGGAGGCAAAGATACACAACTCGATTAATCCTGAATCAGTTCGGATGGTACTCACCAATCTGGCAAGAAGAACTCGGCTGAGTGATCGGCCGTTGGGTCGGTTGACCCCGAAAGATGTGAATGAAGCATATTCTGATGCAACTGGCGGAAGTCCGGATGAATCGGGGCAGCTAATGTTAAGTCGATTATGCACTCTTGGTCGAATCGAACCAGAATCACCTGATCGTCAATTTGTCGATCCATACATTGTTCAGTTGCTATTTGCTGAAAGCCTTGCGGACGATATTTCCAATAAGGCAGAGGAGGTTCTGAGCGAAAGTTGGCGGCAGCCACTGCAAGAAATTGGAATATTCTTGCTTTCGCAGTGGATCGAAAAGCTCGATTTAACCTCAAATGCACTTTCGATCCTCCACAGGCAAGCATCACCTACAAACTGCCAAATAATCGGAGAATTAGTGGCGGGACTATCCGTGTTGGAGGGAGAGGATTTAAATTTTCAAGGCCTTCAAGTATCTAATTCGGAAATTGCATTTCTGACGCTCGGAGTAGCTAAGATGTGTAATATAAAATTCAAGCAGTGCATATTTAATAAAATTGAGTTCGATTCTTGTCTGGTAGATGAAAGCTCATATTTTGCTGTCGAAAACTCAATTGTGTATATGGCCACAGGGCTTTCATCGGCAGATAAACTGCCTAGTTGGATTTCTGATTGCGAAATCGTAGCCACTGAAAGTGTCTCCAATTCTGCTCGAATCAAAGCCAGTAATCTTCCAGCCGCCCAGAAACTATTTTTGTCTGTAATCCAAAAGATTTTTTTTCAACGTGGCGGTGGAAGAAAAGCATCTTCTCTTTATAAGGGTGGATTTGGCCAGCCCTATGATAGAAAAATTATCGATCAGATTCTGTCTATTTTGGTGAATGATGGGTACATCGAAAAAAGCAAGGATAGCTCAGGGGCAATCTATAATCCAAAAAGGGAATATACTGCAAAGATGAAAACTATTAAGGATCAGCTTACGTTGTGCAAAGACGAGCTATGGCTTCGTATTCAGTCCATGGAATAGGCATTTTCCTGTTTGCCAGGCTTTTTCGCGGGTAAAGGCGATGTAGCACTATCGGCGAATGGGGCTTTGAATTCTGTTAAGGTGAGGTAACAGAGGAATCGCTTTGCCTTGGGTATAAAAAGGTCTTGCATGGCAAGGCCTTTTTATCAACCACCCCAGAACGAATGAGTTCGCAGAATTGTGTAGCGTCCTGCTACCCATTTGGACTCCAATCAAGGTGATACCGCAGGACGTCAGTTACTGCTGTACCCTGCAAGCCGACTCTCAAAGTACTGTGCCGTTTCCTGATCAGTGCAGTACAGGTAACACCCTTTCATCCCCCGGGTCATCAGTGTTCGGTACGTGTTTTTGATGATCAGATCCGTCTCCTTCTGCGCGAAATCAGGCCGCTCTTTCATCAGTTTTTTCCAGCCGCGAATCGATTTGTCGTACTTGTCACGCTTATGCGGCGATGTCAGCACTTGCCCGTCTCGGACGATTAAGTCCGGCCCGATGATCACTCCTATATAGTCGACTTCCAGCCCTTGGCAAGTGTGGATGCAGCCGACCTGTTCAATGGAATTTTCCGCGATGATCCACAAACTGCCGTCCTGATCCAGGTTCCATTGGCGAGCGTAATCATCACCAATCACTATATCGGAAGCCTGAGAGTCTTTTTTGCTGCGCCAAGGCCAGCAGTAACCCGCGACAACGCGAGCTTTGTTCCCGTGGTTTTTCTGCTCGATGGCCGCGTGCATCGCCTGCGGAGTGTTGAACACCTTGAATTCGTATTCGCTAGTATCGAGTAGCGGATTGGCAGTCGGTCGAATAGCCAATACGTCATCCAACCACGCTAGATAGCCATCAGAGCCACTGCAACGGAACTGGGAGGACAGCGAATATTCCTCCACCGTTGCGCCTTTTGCTTTGGCAAAGGCACGGATTGCCTGCTTGCTACCGATGTCGCTCAAGGTCACGCGCTGATCTTCGTCGATGAAGAAAATCGAGCATTTCGCTGAGCCGATCAGTTCTTTGATCTGGTTCTCGCCCAAGTTTCCATAAAGACCGCTTTTCTCGTTCAGCCTGTGGGCTTCGTCAACGATTAGCGCGTCATACGTGTTGGGCTCGGTGTCGATAAACGCACCAGACCCAGAAAAGAAATTAGAGAAATGGCTACGTTTGATCGTACCAACCAGCTTACTTTCGTACACTTTGCGTGGCGCTGCGTTTTTTGAGACGTATTTGGTCATTAACTTCAGCGCGGTGAGGCGTACCAGTAAGTTGATCGCCAGGACGGTTTTTCCTGTTCCTGGGCCTCCTTCGATAATTAGCACCCTTGGGGCTTTTATGGAGGCTTCAGTTCCTGCAACGAGTGCTGACTCGAAAACTTCTTTCTGGTCATCAATCAACACAAACTCAGGTTTGCCATCCATGAGTCCGGTAAGCGCTTCGGCTAGTGCTTTGGATGGACGAATTTTTCCGTTGGAAAGTTCGTAAAGCACCTCTTTGTTGTCACCGTGAGTGATGTGCTTTTTCAGGAAATTTCGTAGCTTCGTCAGTTCCTCAGGGCCTTTGAGGAACAACGGAGCTTTATGGGTATGGGCTTGGTAGTGAGCGGAGTCGATGACGCCATCGCTGACATAGTTATGAAGATAGGCGCAGGGGCGAATTTCGATGCTTTTGTCATAGACCGCTTCGTTGAAGCCTTCTAACAGCGCTGCGTACGACCACACTTGGTAGGACGGGTGAATGGTTTCAACGAGACCACCACCTAAGGCTGTTTTGACGATCGCATCCTTGGTGGTTGCGCTCGCTTTGCTCCATTGCTTCAGCTCGATCAACACGGCTTTTTTGGCTTGGTTCTCATCACGACCTGTGAGCAAAAAGTCGATACGCTTCGAGGACTGAGGGATGTGCAGCTCAATAGCCAGGCCAGCATTACTAGGCAGATCATCATCTCGGAGCACCTTGGCCATGTAGGTCAAGGATCCATGCCACGACCTGATTTCCGATGCACCCACCTTCTTACCGGTAGCCTCTTTGAAGTGCCGCAGGATCACTTCTTCAATATCGTCGTTATCGTTATCTTTCAGGAATTGCTGTTTGGTCGCCGCGTAAACGATCACAAGAGATCCTTAGAGCACTGAAGGTCAGAGTTGGTCGTACTTTTTGCTGGTGCTTTTGGCTTTGTCTACGGGGTATTTCTGGCCGTTCAGAGCAAGCTTGCTCGTGACCGCTTCGTTGAGATCGACGCCAAGCACGCTACTCAGGCGAACCAAGTACATGAGCACGTCGGCTAACTCGTCCTTCACGGCTTGGGCGGTTGCGGGATGCTTCGCGGCAGCCACTGAATCGGCTTCGCTCATCCACTGGAAAATCTCGCAAAGCTCACCCACCTCGCCTGTCAGGGCCAGCAAAAGGTTTTTGGGTGAGTGAAACTGCTGCCAGTCGCGATCATCTGCAAAGCGCTGAAGCGACGCCGCAAGATTTTCCACGTCGATTAATCGTTTGGGTGTGCCGTCTGCCTTGCTCACAGGCTTGCCTCTCGTTTGCCGCCAGAAACGTGACCAACAGCCACGTCAGAAATCTAGGGATGGATTGTAAGAGTTTTCTTTTGTGGCAGTGGGCTTTTCACTGATTTGCCCTTCGACAGCCGGCCCAGTTCAGGCTTTGTTTTTGGCGGCTTGGTAGCGGTCCTTGACCTCGGTCACACTCAGCCACTTACGGCGTGAATGCACCACTCGATGGCAATTGGCACACAACAATGCGAGGTCCGTGAGCTTGGTTTTATCGCCAGGTTGGAGCGTATGCAGTGGCTTAGTGTGGTGCACATCGATAACACCTTCGATGTCCGGACCATATGTTTTGCTGAAGTTGAAATCACAGGCTTCGCACTGGAGAACACCGTGCTTCTTGAGGGCTTCGTCCTTTTTTCGTTTTACGAGTTTTTTGTCCCTTTCCCGTACACGGTGCACGCGAGTTAGCACTTTTCCTTCCTCTGCTTCGAAGAAGCCCGGTTCTTCCTCCACACTTAGATCTATCGGCGTAGTAGAAGAAGTGGTTCCGACGTTCGCCTTGATGGCTGCTACGACTTCGGCCAGACGCTCGGGATTATTAGCAAACTCCAGCCATACCAATTCCTCGTCCTTATTGCCTTTTGCAAGACCTGTGCGACCCGTGTTGGTGTAGCTCGGATCCCAACGACGGAAATTGTTGAGCTTCATGCAGACACCATTGGTGTTACGAAAGCTCTGGTTCTTGCTCACACCTGTAGCGGTGCCAATGAGATTGAGGCTCTGTGATAGGGCTCGGACTTCCGGATGATTCGCTCCGGGTAAACCATTGCGGTGAAGAAGGTACAGGTTCAGAGCTAGGACGAGCTCGTCACGGCTCCAGGGCGGATTGGATTGATTGCTGATAGATGAAGAGGACATGGCGGGGGCTATCCGTAGGGTTCCCGTTTCGCTGTAGGACGCAGCGCAATATGTCGTCAGAATATTCTCTTCTGGTGGCGTTTGGGAATCATACGGTGTTCGATGACCTTTGCTGTCGAGCACGGGGATACTTACGAGCGACGTTGTTTGGTCGTCGGGCGGGATATTGGATGGGGGGATGGAAAAGCTCAGGCATTAAAAAGCCGGCTTATGGCCGGCTTCTCGTTGACTGATTCAGCTCGTTTTTGACAAACCTTACCAGCCTTCAAAACGTACATCCGGCTCTTGCGGCCGGCTGTGGGACTTGGTCAGAAAGTGATCTGCCTTGTCGGTGCGAGGCGTGGGCCTCGCAAATGTGGGGCGGAGGATACGCGGGTTTTCTTTGGAAGCCCAGTGGTAAGTGGTGTGGAATCATTGGGTTAGGGGGGATTCAGATAAAAAGCAGGGGGCTGCTGCGCAGCCCAGCGGGAGCAAGCTCCCTCGCCACAAAAGCTCCTGCCACAGCTTCTACTGCAGTTCCTGCCACTGTTCCTGGCCTTGGGTGGGTTAGTCGAACACCGGCGGTCTCTGTTTGTTGAGGGTTGACCACCAGAACACCCAGCCGATCACGTGGATGTGTTGCGCGTCGATCTGTTCCGCACTGAACACCTCATCAGGATACGCAGCGCTGTTGTGGCTGCGCAGGCGCAGTCGGTTACCGGGGATTCTGTGGAGGTATTTGATGCGGAGCATGCCGTCATGTTCGAGGGCATAGATTTGTCCGTCGACAATTTGCGTCAAGCCGCGGTCAATGGCGACGGTGGAGCCGTCTTCGATGCGTTCGGCCATGCTGTCGCCGACCATGGTGATGCAGATGGCGTCGCTGGGGTCGATTTCCAGGGATTCGAGGTGGCTGCGGGGCAGGCGGATGGATTGGTCGGGGATTTCGGTGATGTGGGTTTTAGTTTCGCCGGGGGCGATGGGGACTTCCTTGTAGAAGGGCAGTTCGATGTCCGTGGGTTCCGCCACGCTGTAGATGCCGTCGTTTTCGGCGGCTTCATAGGTGGTGCCGGGGCCGAGGCCCAATGGCGTTTGCGGGCCTTCGCCGCGGGCGAGCCACTCCGGGCTGACGGTCAGCAGGCTAGCGATGGAGTGGATGCGTCCGGGCGGGATGCCACGGTTGAACCAGTTGTTCACGTGTTGGGATTTCACGCCGTACAACTTCGCGAAGTCGGCGGATCGGATGTTCGCTTCTCTGAGGAGGGCTCTGAAGCGGTCGCCACTGGAAAGTATTTTCATAAACGGAAAGTTTAGAGACGACTGTGTTTTGGGCAATAAACATGTCGTGTGAATTTATAAGATGATCTTTCCGTTTGCGGGAATCGAAACTGGCAATGTAAACGTGGCTAAACGCTATTAATACGAAGTTGTATTAAGCAGGGTCCAAACATAAAAAACCCCGGTACTAACCGGGGTTCTTTTTAAGTTCGGTCTCAGCCTTTGTAGGCGGCAACCGATTGGGTGATCGCTTCACGGGCGGCGTCTGCGCCGGCCCAGCCTTCGATCTTGACCCACTTGCCTTTTTCGAGGTCTTTGTAGTTCGCGAAGAAGTGCTCGATCTGCTGGATCAGCAGCGGTGGCAGGTCGGTGTATTCCTTCACGTCGACGTACAGTTGCGACAGTTTGTCGTGTGGCACTGCGATGACTTTGGCATCGCCGCCGCCGTCGTCGGTCATGTTCAGGATGCCGACTGGACGGGCACGGATGACCGAGCCTGGGGCCACTGGGTAAGGGGTCACGACCAGCACGTCGAGGGGGTCGCCGTCGTCGGCCAGGGTGTTGGGGATGTAACCGTAGTTGGCCGGGTAGAACATCGGGGTGGCCATGAAACGGTCAACGAACAGGCAGTCGCTGTCTTTGTCGATTTCGTATTTGATCGGGGCGTGGTTGGCCGGGATTTCGATCGCGACGTAGATGTCGTTCGGCAGGTCTTTGCCAGCCGGAATCTTGCTGTAGCTCATTGGGCGTTGCCCCCGTTAGTTGACCAAATGACTGGTCGGATTGACCAAAAAGTGGCGGCGATTATAGGCATATTCGGCCGCTGTTGCCACGTTACCAGGGTCGTAGAGACCTTAGTATGACGCCTGATAGACCGGATCTTCGGCCTGAAGTTGCCGCAGCCGGGCCAACGGATCCTGGCGGTAGAACGCCTTGAGCTGTTCATACACCCGTGGATAGGCCTGGTGTAGCAGGTCTGGGGCGCTGAAGAAGTATTCGCTGGTGACGGCGAAGAACTCCGCCGGGTTTTCCGCGGCGTAGGGATCGATGGCGGTTTGTGCGTCGGGGTTGTGGTCGAGTTGGCGGTCGAGGTCGTCGAAGGCTTGCTGCATGGCCTCGGCCCAATCGCTGACGCGCATGTCGGCGTGCAGCGGTGGCAGGCCGTTGGCGTCGCCGTTGAGCATGTCGAGTTTGTGCGCCAGTTCGTGGATCACCAGGTTGTAGCCGTCCCAGCCGCCGCTGGCCATCACGCCGTCCCAGGCCAGGATGATCGGGCCTTGGGGCCAGGCTTCGCCGCTGTGTTCGCCGTCCCACTCGTGCTCGATGCCGCTGGCGTCGCGGTAGCGCTGGGGGCTGAGGAAGTCGTCGGGGTAGAGGACGATTTCGTGGAAGCCCTGGTACCAGTTCAGTTCGCCCAGGTGCATCAGCGGCAATTGGGCCTGGGCGGCGAGCAGCAGGCGTTGTTCCTGGTGCAGTTCGACGCCGGGCAGGGCGGTGAGGTGTTTATCGTGCAGGAACAGGATGCAGGCTTCCCGCAGCCATTGGTCCTCGGCGGGGCTGATGCCGTCGAGGAAGCTCAATTGTTGGCGCACCCGCTGCCAGGTGTCCTCGGCCACGGGGTGTTTGGCGAGGGTGCGTCGGCGGCGCCAGTTGCTCAGGGACCACATGGCGATCAGCGCGGTTGGGCTTTCGAGGCGCGCTGGCTCAGTTTGCTGCGCACCAGGCTGATGATCATCGGCAGCAGCGACAGCAGGATGATGCCGACCACCAGCAGCGACAGGTTTTGCTTGATGAAGGGTACGTTGCCGAAGAAGTAGCCGAGGGTCACCAGGCCGCCGACCCAGAGGACGGTGCCGAGGACGCTGAAGCCGAAGAAGCGCAGGTAGTTCATTTTGCCGACGCCGGCGACGAAGGGGGCGAAGGTGCGGATGATCGGCAGGAAGCGCGCCAGGGTCACGGTTTTACCGCCGTGTTTGGCGTAGAAGTCGTGGGTTTGCTGCAGGTAGTCGCGGCGGAAGATTTTCGAGTTGGGGTTGCTGAAGAGTTTTTCCCCGGCGGTGCGGCCGATGAGGTAGTTGGTGCTGTCGCCGAGGATGGCAGCGAGCATCAGCAGGCCGCCCAGCAGGACGGGGTCCATGGCGCCACCGGCGGCGACGGCGCCGGCGATGAACAGCAGGGAGTCGCCGGGCAGGAACGGCATGACCACCAGGCCGGTTTCACAGAAGATCACCAGGAACAGGATGGCGTAGACCCACGTCCCGTAGTTGGTCACCAGCATGTCGAGGTAGACGTCGAGATGCAGGATGAGGTCGAGGGGGTTGAAATCCATGTATGGCACCTGTGGTGGCGGCCCGACTCGGCAGGCGGGTGGGTCTGGCTTTGAGTATGGCTACAGGGTGTGTAGCTTTTTCTTACAAGCTGGGAAGAGCGGCATTATACGGTGGCGCGGGGGGCATGCGGGGGGAGTTTGTAGCTGGGGATTTCGAGGTAGGGCAAACACCTTGGGGCGAGAGGAATACCTGTGGCGAGGGGATTTATCCCCGCTGGGCTGCGCAGCAGCCCCAAACCTGAGCATGCGGTGTATCAGGTTGACCAAGGTGGCTGCTGTTGGGACCGCTTCGCGCTCCAACGGGGATAAATCCCCTCGCCACAGGTTAGTGCTGTGTCATTGAGGTTGAGGTTGCAGGAGATTGGGGCTGCTACGCAGCCCAGCGGGAGCAAGCTCCCTCGCCACAAGGGTTTCACTCGGCCACAGAGGTTTGATCGCTCCCACGCGGAGCGTGGGGACGATCAGTCCGCGCTCATCAGGTCAAATCTTCGCTGATCGGCAACACGTAGTTCTTGAACTCGGTGTCTTCCTTGAACCCAATCGATTCGTAGGTCTTCTGCGCGACTTCGTTGTTGCTGCTGGTGGAGACGCGCATGCGCACGGCGTTGGTTTCCTTGGCCATTTTTTTTGCGGTGCGGATCAGGTTGTCGGCCACCAGTTGGCGGCGGGCGTCTTCGGCGACGTAGATGTCGTTGAGGATCCACACGCGCTTGAGCGACAGCGATGAGTAGCTCGGGTAGAGCTGGCAGAACCCCAGTAAACGGTTGTCGTCGTCATCGGGCAGGGCCAGGTAGATCACCGACTCTTTGCGGCGCAGGCGCTTTTCGAGGAAGGCTCGGGACGAATCCGGGTAGGGCAGTGAGCCGTAGAATTCCCGGTATTTGACGAACAATGGGGTCAGCAGGTCCAGGTGTTCCAGGGTTGCTTGGATAATCCGCATGGTAGGTCTCGTCTGCAAGGGTCGACAGATATTCTGACAACACTGTCGCGCTGCCGTGCTTTTGATGCTGCCTGAAAGCGGATCAAAAACGCAATCGGATAAACGGATCAGTCGCGGGGCGGCGCCAGTAGGAAATTACCTTTCATATCGGCAGCGTTTTCCGACTCTAGAGTGTTTAGCTGGGCTTCGTCCTTCAGATTGACCCCCGAGAGCTGCCGGCGACAGGCCTCGCGCATCAGGTAGATCAGGCGATGAGCCGCCATGCCGTAGCTCAGGCCTTCGAGGCGCACGTTGGAGATGCAGTTGCGATAGGCATCGTTCAGGCCGACCTTGGGGGCGTAGGTGAAATACAGTCCCAGGCTGTCGGGGGAGCTGAGGCCGGGGCGTTCGCCGATCAGGATCACCGACATCTTGGCACCGAGCCGTTCGGCGACTTCATCGGCCACGGCGACGCGGCCCTGCTCCACCAAGACGATGGGCGACACCGACCAGCCTTCAGCGGCGATCTGCTCTTCCAGCCGCGCCAGGAACGGCAAGGTATGGCGATGCACGGCCAGCGCTGACAGGCCGTCAGCGACGACGATGGCCAGGTCCACGCCGCCAGGGTGGGCCGCCGCGTACGCGTCCAGGATTTGCGCGGATGCCTCATCGAGCCGTCGGCCCAGGTCCGGGCGTTGTAGATAACTGTTGCGGTCGCTGGCCGCGCTATGGAGCAACAGGCTCTCACGGCCGCGTTCATCCAGTTGTGCGCGGATGCCCGGGTGGTCGAACGCCAGGTGCACGGCATCACGGGCCTGGGCGTGGGCGAACTGGAAATCCAGTTGCGCCGAGGTCGGCAGGCTGGTGCCGGTGCGGCCCAGGGCGATGCGCGCCGGGGTGAGGTTGCGCAGGTTCAGCCAGGGGTTTTGTGGATCGACAGGTGATTTATCCATGGCGGGTCTCTTATCCCAAGTGCGCTAAGGCATGACGAAACGCCGGTGGCAGGTTGTCGCCGAACCGCACCCGGCCATCGGCCTGGGTGAAGATGCCCATGTTCGCCAGCCAGGTTTCGAATTCCGGCGCTGGCTTGAGGCCCAGGGTCTGGCGGGCGTAGAGGGCGTCGTGGAACGAGGTGGTCTGGTAGTTGAGCATGATGTCGTCGGAGCCGGGGATGCCCATGATGAAGTTGATCCCGGCCACGCCCAGCAGGGTCAGCAGGGTGTCCATGTCGTCCTGGTCGGCTTCGGCGTGGTTGGTGTAGCAGATGTCGCAGCCCATCGGCACGCCCAGCAACTTGCCGCAGAAATGGTCTTCGAGGCCGGCGCGGATGATTTGTTTACCGTTGTAGAGGTATTCCGGGCCGATGAAGCCTACAACCGTGTTTACCAAAAACGGGTTGAAATGTCGCGCCACGGCGTAGGCCCGGGTCTCGCAGGTCTGTTGATCGACGCCGTGGTGGGCGTTGGCTGACAGCGCGCTGCCCTGGCCTGTTTCGAAATACATCAGGTTGTTGCCCAAGGTGCCGCGATTCAGGCTGAGCCCGGCGTCGTAGCCTTCTTTCAAGACGCTCAGGCTGATGCCGAAACTGGCGTTGGCCGCTTCGGTGCCGGCGATGGACTGGAACACCAGGTCCAGGGGCACGCCACGGTTCGCCGCCTCGATGGAGGTGGTGACGTGGGTCAGCACGCAGCCCTGGGTGGGGATGTCGTAGCGCTGGATGATGGCGTCGAGCATTTCCAGCATCGCGCAGATCGAGGCGGTGCTGTCGGTGGCCGGGTTGATGCCGATCATGGCGTCGCCGTTGCCGAAGAGCAGGCCGTCGAGGATGCTCGCGGCGATGCCGGCGGGTTCGTCGGTAGGGTGGTTGGGTTGCAGGCGGGTGGACAGGCGTCCGCGCAGGCCGAGGGTGCCGCGGAACTTGGTGACGACGCGGATTTTCTGCGCCACCAGTACCAGGTCCTGCACGCGCATGATCTTCGAGACGGCGGCGACCATTTCCGGCGTCAGGCCGGGGGCCAATGCCCGCAGGCTCTGTTCGTCGGCGGCGTCGCTGAGTAGCCAGTCGCGGAAACCGCCGACGGTGAGGTGGCTGACGGCGGCAAAAGCTTGTTTGTCGTGGGTGTCGACGATCAACCGGGTGACTTCGTCGACCTCGTAAGGAATCAGCATTTCTTGCAGGAAATGGCTGAGGGGCAAGTCAGCCAAGGCCATTTGCGCGGCCACGCGTTCGCCATCGTTGAGGGCAGCGATCTCGGCGAGGAAATCCCCGGAACGGGCCGGGCTGGCCTTGGCCATCAGGTCTTTGAGGCTGTCGAAGCGGTAGGTCTGGGCGCCGACCGTGTGTGCAAAGCTGGCCATACAGGTTCTCCGTGACGGCGCCGCTGGGCGGCGCCGTGGTTTTCGGCACGTTACGGCTTAGTGCAAGGCTTCTTCGGCTTTTTGAATGGCCGCGAATTCCTCTTCGGGCGTGCCTGCGACCAAGTGATGCCGACTGTAGAAAGCAAAGTAAGCAATTAACACTCCATAGATGATCGCGGCGCCGATCACCACCCGAGGATCGACCAGGAAACCCGCCACCACGGCGATGCACGCCAACACCAGGGCCACGCCCGAGGTGAAGATGCCGCCCGGCGTGCGGTATGGCCGGTCCATTTTGGGGCGACGGATGCGCAGGGTGATGTGCGCGGCCATCATCAACACGTAGGAAATGGTCGCGCCGAACACCGCCACCAGAATCAGCAAGTCGCCCTGGCCGGTCAAGGACAGGCCGAAACCGATGATGCCGGGGATCACCAAGGCCAGGACCGGTGCCTTGCTTTTATTGGTTTCCGAGAGTTTGCGTGGCAGGTAGCCGGCGCGGGACAAGGCAAAGATCTGCCGCGAGTAGGCGTAGATGATCGAGAAGAAACTGGCGATCAAACCGGCCAGGCCGACGAGGTTGACGAAGCTGCCCATCCAGGTCGAGCCGCCGTAGGCCTTGGCCAGGGCTTCCACGAGCGGGTTGCCCGAGGTCATCAGCGCGTTGGAGCCGGCGCCGCCCGGGCCGATCACCAGGATCAGCAGGGCGAAGGCCACCAGCACCAGCATGGCGCCGATCAGGCCGCGTGGCAGGTCGCGCTTGGGGTTCTTGGTTTCTTCAGCGGCCAGGGGCACGCCTTCCACGGCGAGGAAAAACCAGATGGCATAAGGGATCGCCGCCCAGACGCCGACGTAGCCGAAGGGCAGGAACGGACTGGCGCCCACGGCTTCCTTGACCGGAATGTCCAACAGGTTGGCGACGTTGAAGTGCGGCACCATCGCCACCAGGAAAACCCCCAGCGCCAGGGCGGCGACGGCGGTGATGATGAACATCAGCTTGAGCGCTTCGCCAACGCCAAATATGTGGATGGCGATGAAGATGATGTAGAACGCCAGGTAGATCATCCAGCCGCCAATGCCGAACAGCGACTGGCAATAGGCGCCGATGAACACGGCAATCGCCGCCGGGGCGATGGCGTACTCGATCAAAATCGCCGTGCCCGTGAGAAACCCGCCCCAGGGCCCGAAGGCGCTGCGGGCAAAACCGTAGCCGCCGCCGGCGGTGGGGATCATCGAGGACAGCTCGGCGAGGGAAAAGCACATGCACAGGTACATCGCGGCCATCAGCAGCGTGGCGAGGAACATCCCGCCCCAGCCGCCCTGGGCCAGGCCGAAGTTCCAGCCGGCGTAGTCACCGGAAATGACATAGGCCACGCCCAGGCCCACCAGCAGGACCCAGCCCGCCGCGCCTTTTTTCAGTTCGCGTTGTTGGAAATATTCGGAGCCGACTTTTTCGAAGTCGACCGAGGACGTTGCCGGTTGCGGGTTTGCATGATCGCTTGGCATAAGGGTTTACCTGTTTTTATTGTTGTTTTATCCAACCTGATCGCTGGAGTGGCGCATTACCCCTGTGGGAGCGGGCTTGCTCCGGGCGGCGATCCGACGAAAGCGGTCCTACCTTCAGCATCTATGTGACTGACACACCGCTTTCGCGAGCAAGCCCGCTCCCACAGTGGATCTGTTTCAACCCTGGAAACGAGTTATCCACAAATCCCTGTGGGAGCGAGCCTGCTCGCGAAGGCGATCTAAAGGGCGAAGCAGGGTTACCTGCCTCGCCCTTTTTTACTTAGAAGAACCCCAACGGATTGATGTCGTAGCTCACCAGCAAATTCTTGGTCTGCTGGTAATGATCGAGCATCATCTTGTGCGTCTCACGACCCACGCCGGACTTCTTGTAGCCACCGAACGCGGCATGCGCCGGGTACAGGTGGTAGCAGTTGGTCCACACGCGACCGGCCTTGATCGCCCGGCCCATGCGGTAGGCGCGGTTGATGTCGCGGGTCCAGAGGCCGGCGCCGAGGCCGAACTCGGTGTCGTTGGCGATCGCCAGGGCTTCGGCTTCGTCCTTGAAGGTGGTGATGCTCACCACCGGGCCAAAGATTTCTTCCTGGAACACGCGCATCTTGTTGGTGCCCTTGAGCAGGGTCGGCTGGATGTAATACCCGGTCGCCAGGTTGCCCTCGAGTTTTTCCACCTTGCCGCCGGTCAACAGCTCGGCGCCTTCGCCCTTGGCGATTTCCAGGTACGAAAGAATCTTGTCGAATTGCTGCTCGGACGCCTGGGCGCCGACCATGGTGTCGGTGTCCAGCGGGTCGCCGCGTTTGATCTGCGTGACTTTCTTCATCACCACTTGCATGAATTCGTCGTAGATCGACTCCTGCACCAGGGCGCGGGATGGGCAGGTGCAGACTTCGCCCTGGTTGAAGAACGCTAGCACCAGGCCTTCGGCGGCTTTTTCGATGAAGCTTGGCTCGGCCTGCATGATGTCTTCGAAGAAGATGTTCGGCGACTTGCCGCCCAGCTCCACGGTCGACGGGATGATGTTCTCGGCGGCGCATTTCATGATGTGCGAGCCCACCGGGGTGGAGCCGGTGAAGGCAATCTTGGCGATGCGCTTGCTGGTGGCGAGGGCTTCGCCGGCTTCTTTGCCGAAACCTTGCACCACGTTCAGCACGCCGGGTGGCAGCAGGTCGCCGATCAGCTCCATGAGCACGCAGATGCCTAGCGGGGTTTGCTCGGCGGGCTTGAGTACCACGCAGTTACCGGCGGCCAGGGCCGGGGCGAGTTTCCAGGCGGCCATCAGCAGCGGGAAGTTCCACGGGATGATCTGCCCGACCACGCCCAGCGGTTCATGGATGTGGTAGGCCACGGTGTTGCCGTCGATCTCGGCGGCGCTGCCTTCCTGGGCCCGCAGGCAACCGGCGAAGTAGCGGAAGTGGTCGGCGGCCAGGGGGATGTCGGCGTTGAGGGTTTCGCGCACGGCCTTGCCGTTGTCCCAGGATTCGGTGATCGCCAGCACTTCAAGGTTGGCTTCGATGCGGTCGGCGATTTTCAGCAGGATCAGCGAACGGGCCTGGACCGAGGTGGCGCCCCAGGCATCGGCGGCGGCGTGGGCGGCGTCCAGGGCTTTGTCGATGTCTTCGGCCGTGGAGCGCGGGAATTCGGCAATGGGCTGGCCATTGACCGGGGATGTGTTGGTGAAGTACTGACCTTTGACAGGCGCGACGAACTCGCCGCCGATGTAGTTACCGTATTTAGCCTTGAACGAAACGATAGCGCCTTCAGTACCGGGGTGAGCGTAACGCATGATGAGTTCTCCTTGGCTTTTGTGCTTATTAGGGAGCCGCGCAAATTCGCGCTGGTACTTAAGCCTAGAGCAAAGGTTGGGCCATTGCCTTGCAGGGCCCGGAAATCAAGACTTTAGGAGGAGTTGGTCGGACAAACGGAGGGGCTGTGTGACGCTTGCGATACAGCGGGTGTGACAGTTTGTGCCAGATGCGAGACAGTCTGTGACCGACAGGTCGCGCCAGCATTGCAAAGGCGGTTGGGCTGGAGGATGCTGGGCCTCACTAAGTTGGCCTGCTCAGCACATTGTGGCGAGGGGATTTATCTGTGGCGAGGGGATTTATCCCCGTTGGGCTGCGAAGCAGCCCCCAAAGCAGCCAACTCGATCAATCTGATATACCGCATGCTCAGGTTTCAGGGCTGCTGCGCAGCCCAGCGGGGATAAATCCCCTCGCCACAGGGTTGAGTGTCAAGCACAGGTTAAGTGTCGAACACGGGTTAAATGTTAAACAGTTGCTCCAGTGAGGCAGGTCCGTCAGGGGAGAATAATAAGAACATGCACAGCAACCACTTGAGTCGCCATGCCCAGCAAGTCCTGACGGTCACCCAGGGCAAGGCCCATTTGCAGGGCCCTGGCAGCGATCCGTCGATTGCCCGTTCCTGGCTGCGTTGCCTCGAGGACTATCACCTCGACCCGGCCCAGAACCTGGCGCCGACGGTGCTCGAGCATGGCCGGGTGCTGGAGAGCCGCGAGCGCTTGCAGCAAGTGCTGCACATCGCCGGCAATGAAATGACCAGCCTGCACCAGCAACTCTCCGGCGCCGGCCACGCGGTGCTGCTCACCGACGCCCGAGGGGTAATCCTCAACTGCGTCACCGCCCCCAGCGAACGGAAGATTTTCGAACGGGCCGGCCTCTGGCTCGGCGCCGACTGGAGCGAAGCCTGCGAAGGCACCAACGGCATCGGCACCTGCCTGGTGGAACGCCAGGCCCTGACCATTCACCAGGAAGAACACTTTCGTGGCCGCCACACCGGCCTGACCTGCTCGGCCAGCCCGGTCTTCGATCCCCACGGCGAATTGCTCGCGGTGCTCGACGTGTCGTCGGCCCGGCCGGACGTGTCGCGCCAGAGCCAGTTCCACACCATGGCCCTGGTCAATCTCTCGGCGAAGATGATCGAGAGCT
Organism: Pseudomonas sp. SWRI179; assembly: GCF_014268705.1. Classification (NCBI taxonomy): domain Bacteria; kingdom Pseudomonadati; phylum Pseudomonadota; class Gammaproteobacteria; order Pseudomonadales; family Pseudomonadaceae; genus Pseudomonas; species Pseudomonas sp. SWRI179. The sequence goes on from NZ_JABWRA010000036.1 coordinate 31,437, forward strand.
GCTATTTCCTGCGTTGCTTCGACAATCAATGGCTGCTGCGCTTCCACTTGCAGGCCGAGTCCGTAGGACTGTTCAGCGAAGGCTTGATGGCCTTCGACGGCGAAGGGCGGATCTGCGCGGTCAACCAGAGCGCGCTCAATCTCTTGGGACATATTCGCGGTGGCTTGCTCGGTCAGCGGGTCGAAGACTTCTTCGACTGCTCACTGGACGAGTTGCTGGGCCGGGCCAGCGCCCAAGCCAGCGCCAGTTGGCCACTGCGTACCCGTGACGGCCGGCATTTGTTCGCCGTGTTGCGTGGCCAGCCCCGCAGCGTGCCGGTGCCGGTCGCGCCATTGCTCAAGGCCATCGAGCCCGCGCGGTTGCCGGGTATCTGCCTGGGAGATGCGGCGCTGCAGGAGCATTTTCGCAAGGCGCTGCGGGTTTACGAGCGTGATGTGCCGCTGCTGATCCAGGGTGAAACCGGCTCCGGCAAGGAGGCGTTTGCCAAGGCTGTGCACCATGCCAGCCAGCGCGCCGGGAAAAACTTTGTCGCCCTCAACTGCGCGGCCATCCCGGAAAGCCTGATCGAGAGCGAGCTGTTCGGTTATCGCGGCGGCAGTTTCACTGGCGCGCGCAAGGAGGGCATGCGCGGCAAGCTGCAACAGGCCGACGGCGGCACGCTGTTCCTCGATGAAATCGGCGACATGCCCTTGGCCTTGCAGACTCGTTTGCTGCGGGTGTTGGAAGATCGCCAGGTGGTGCCCATCGGCGGCGAGCCCGAGCCGGTGAACGTGCGCATCATCAGCGCCACTCACCGGCAGTTGCTCGACCGGGTGCGCGATGGCAGTTTCCGTGAGGATTTGTATTACCGCCTCAATGGCTTGGAAATCCCCCTCCCAGCGTTGCGCGAACGCAGTGACAAGTCGCAATTGTTGGATTTCCTGTTGGCTGAAGAGAGCGGTGCCGAGCCGGTGTTCATCGACGAGCCAGCGCGCCAGGCATTGCTGGGTTTCGATTGGCCGGGTAACGTGCGACAACTGCGCAATGTGCTGCGCACCCTTGCCGCATTGTGCGATGGCGGGCGGATTGGGCTGGAGGATTTGCCGGCGATGATCCGCCAGCGGCCGGTTGCGCCGGTTGAAGCCCCGACTGAACACCCGCTGGCAGATGCCGAGCGCGTGGCATTGCTTGATGCCTTGGAGCGCCAGCGCTGGCACATGACCCACACCGCCGAACAATTGGGTATCAGCCGCAATACCCTCTACCGCAAGCTGCGTAAACACGCGATTACCCGTTAACCGTGGCGCGGCCATTCGCGAGCAAGCCCGCTCCCACAGTTGACCGCATTCTTCCTGAAGGGACTCGGTCAAATTGTGGGAGCGGGCTTGCTCGCGAAGGCGACGGCACTTTCAACATCTATGCAACTGACCCACCGCTATCGCGGGCAAGCCTTGCTCCCACAGGAGGCCGTCTGTGCACGGGGGCCTCAAACACAAGGTGCGATTTTCCCCTCCCTACGCTAACCTGCGGCCATGTTTACGAGGTCGACTATGCACATCCATATTCTCGGTATTTGCGGCACTTTCATGGGTTCGATGGCGGTCCTGGCCAAGGAGCTGGGCCATCACGTGACCGGTTCCGACGCCAACGTCTACCCGCCGATGAGCACGCAGCTGGAGGCCCAGGGCATCGAGCTGACCCAAGGTTATGACCCGGCGCAACTGGAGCCGGCGCCAGACCTGGTGGTCATCGGCAACGCCATGTCCCGTGGCAACCCGGCGGTGGAATACGTGCTCAACAAAGGCCTGCCGTACGTGTCCGGGCCGCAGTGGCTGGCCGATCACGTGTTGCAGGGCCGTTGGGTCCTGGCCGTGGCCGGCACCCATGGCAAGACCACCACCAGCAGCATGCTCGCCTGGGTGTTGGAGCACGCGGGCATGAGTCCGGGCTTCCTGATCGGTGGCGTGCCGCAGAATTTCTCGGTGTCGGCGCGCCTGGGTGGCACGCCGTTCTTCGTGATCGAAGCCGATGAGTACGACAGCGCGTTTTTCGACAAACGCTCGAAATTCGTCCACTACCGTCCACGCACGGCGATCCTCAACAACCTTGAGTTCGATCATGCCGACATCTTCCCCGATCTACCGGCCATCGAGCGGCAGTTTCACCATTTGGTGCGCATCATCCCCAGCGAAGGCCTGGTGATCCACCCGACCACCGAGCCGGCGTTGCAGCGCGTCATCGAGATGGGCTGCTGGACCCCGGTGCAGACCACCGGCGCGGGCGGTCAGTGGCAGGTGAAGCTGCTCAAGGATGACGGTTCGCAGTTCGAAGTCATGTTCGAAGGTCAGTCCCAAGGCGTGGTGGAGTGGGACATGACCGGCCAGCACAACGTTGCCAATGCCTTGGCGACCCTGGCGGCAGCCCGTCATGTCGGCGTGGTGCCGTCCATGGGCATTGCCGCGTTGAGCGCGTTTAAAAGCGTGAAGCGGCGAATGGAGAAAGTCGCCGAGGTCAACGGCATCACCATTTATGACGACTTCGCCCACCACCCAACGGCCATCGCCACCACCCTCGACGGTCTGCGCAAGCGTATCGGTGACGCACCGCTGGTGGCGATCATCGAGCCGCGCTCCAACTCCATGAAGCTCGGCGCCCACCGCGACGGCCTGCCGGAAAGCGTGGTCGATGCCGACCAGGTGATCTGGTACGCACCGGCCAACCTCGGCTGGGACCTCGGTGCCACCGCCGCGCTGTGCACGGTGCCGTCGATTGTCAGCGATTCCCTGGAGGGCATCATCGAGCGCGTGAAGAGCCAGGCCCAGCCCGGCACCCACGTGGTGATCATGAGCAACGGCGGCTTCGGTGGCCTGCACGGCAAACTCGCCGAGGCGCTGAAATGAGCAACGGCCCGGAACGCATCACGCTGGCAATGACTGGTGCGTCCGGCGCCCAGTACGGCTTGCGCCTGCTCGATGGCCTGGTGCGCGAAGACCGCGAGGTGCACTTCCTCATCTCCAAGGCCGCGCAACTGGTGATGGCCACCGAGACCGACGTGACCCTGCCGGCCAAGACCCAGATGATGCAGGCCTTCCTCACCGAATACACCGGTGCGGCGGCGGGACAGATTCGTGTGTATGGCAAGGAAGACTGGATGTCGCCGGTGGCCTCGGGTTCCGGCGCGCCAGCGGCGATGGTGGTGGTGCCGTGTTCCACCGGGACGCTGTCGGCGATTGCCACCGGGGCCTGCAACAACCTCATCGAACGGGCGGCGGACGTCACGCTCAAGGAGCGCCGCCAGTTGATCCTGGTGCCGCGGGAAGCGCCGTATTCGAGCATTCACCTGGAGCACATGCTCAAACTGTCGAACCTGGGCGTGACCATCCTGCCGGCGTCGCCGGGTTTCTATCACCAGCCGCAGACCATCGACGACCTGATCGATTTCGTGGTCGCGCGGATCCTCAATCTGCTGAACATCCCGCAGGACATGTTGCCCCGTTGGGGCGAGCATCATTTGAGCAGTGATGAATAAGCTGCTGATCGTGCTGCTGGCGCTGCAACTGACCGGCTGCGCCACCGCCCGCACCCTCGACGCGGCCAAGCCGGGTGCGCCGGTGGTGTACGCGGGCACGCGCCTGGACTTGTATGCCCTGAAGGGTGGCTGCTGCGCCAAGGACCGCTTTGGTGCCGAGGCGCCGAGTTACCCGGGCGTGGACCTGCCGGGTAGCGCGCTGTTGGATACCTTGTTGTTGCCGTTGTCGTTGTTCACGGCATTAGGCGTAGGGTTCCGGGCGACAGGCGGGTTGTAGCAAACACCACAGTGATTGATCTGCCTGGAACCTGTGGCGAGGGAGCTTGCTCCCGCTGGGCTGCGAAGCGGCCCCAAGCTTTTTCCCCCTGAAATCCAAGGCGACTGCTGCGCAGTCGAGCGGGAGCAAGCTCCCTCGCCACAATGAGTGCTTGGCTTTGGATTTGGTAGCGAGCCCTTCGCGAGCAGGCTCGCTCCCACATTCGACCTCATTCTTCCTGACGGAACTCGGTCAACTGTGGGAGCGAGCCTGCTCGCGAAAGCGTCCGACTAGGCGCCACATGACTATTTGCCAAGCCTGCGCAACTCATCCGACTCCACCACCCGCACCCCATCCTGTTCTTCCAGCGCCAGACGCCACATGGCCCGGGCCAGTTGGCAGGCTTCGATGCCATGGTATTTGCCGGGGATCAGCTTCGACAACGGCCCGGCCAGTTGCTCGGCCAGGCGCGGTTCGACGCGGTCGCCCAGCAGCAGGGAAGGGCGGCAAATGGTCAGTTGCGGCCAGCCCTGGGCCTTGAGGGCCGCCTCCATCTCACCCTTGACCCGGTTGTAGAAGAGCGATGAGTTGGCATCGGCCCCCAACGCGCTGATCACCACCAAATGCCGTGCGCCCAGTTCCCGGGCGCGCTTGGCAAACGCCACGACCAAGTCCAGGTCCACCGCGCGGAAGGCTTGCTCGGAGCCGGCTTTCTTGAGGGTGGTGCCGAGGCAGCAAAAGGCAATGTCGACCTGGCCACTGAGTTGTGGCAGCACCTGGGCCGGCTCCCCTACCGGGTTTTCCAAGTGTGGATGCTCGGCCAGTGGCCGGCGTGAAGGCGCCAATACACGGGTGATGGTCGGCTCGTTGAGCAGCCGGTCCAGTAGGTGTTCCCCGGTCAATCCGGTGGCACCGGCGAGCAAAACATGCTGAGGCGTCAAGTACATAGTGTTTCCCCCTTGATACGGTTCAGCTTAGTTGCTCTTTGTCGCCTCGTCGTTCAATGCCGCACTTTGCAATGCTTTTCGCGCCTGCTGCTTGCGCAGCAATTGCCAGTGGGACAGGACCGTTCTCGGCGCCCAGATCTGCGGTTCCGAGGCTTCGAAATTGTCTGCCTGCTCGCGCTCGGCAACGATGCCCTTGGCCCGTTTGAAGGCCTGCTCCAGGTCGTCGGTCTGGTTCAGCGCCTGGGCGAACAGCGCGTCGCCGAAATAGGTGAAGTTGGCTTCCTCGGAGCAGCCGAAGGACACCCGGTCGGCCCGGGAGGCGGTCATGATCAGCGTGCGTTCGTCCTTGAGCGCCGGGATGAAACCGCCGGAATAACAGGCCGAGATCACCACGATCTTGTCGCGATTCTTCAGTGGTGCGAGGACCACCGCCAGTTCATCGGCGGGCAGGTCGGCCAGCTCCATGCGCGGCTGGTCGAGTACCAGTTCGTGCTCGCTGGTGCCGTGGCTGGTGAGGTAGATGAAAATCAGGTCTTCCGGGCCGCTGCGTTCGGCCAGGGTGGCGGCGGCGCGACGCAGGCTTTCACGGCTGGCCATGGGCCGGTCGCCGAGGTGGTCGCGGTGGTTCACCAGGCGGATCTGGCCGAACGCGCCGAAGCGGCTGGTGAGCATGTTGGCGACATAGTCGGATTCGCGCAGGAACACGCTTTGCTTGCCGTCGCCGCCGAGGGTCAGGCTGTACAGCTCCACCGCCGGGGTCGAGGCCGGGATGTTCGCCAGGGCATCCTCCAGCAGTCGGCCCTGGGCCAGCAGGCCGAGTTCGAGCACATCCGGCAGCAGCCTGCCGCCGGCGTCGCGCACCCGTTGGCCGTTGGCCCAGGTGCCGCTTTGCACCGTGCCATCGGTGAGCACCAGGGTGCCGCGCCCGTGATAGCTGTCGGCCTCGAACTGGCCGATGTAGAAACTGCCGTCGGGCAGGTTCAGGCGGCCCTCGCCGGTAAAGCGCCAATCATTGAATTGACCGAGGTAGTGGCTGCCGTCGGCGCCGATCAGTTCGCCCTTGCCAGTCAGCGCGCCGTCCTTGAACTGGCCGATCCAGACATCGCCGTCGGCATTTTCGTAGCGACCGCGACCGTTGAGCTGGTTGTTCCGGAAACCGCCAATGTAGACATCGCCTTCGGCGCTGTTGAAGGTGCCCTTGCCCTGCAGTTGCCCATCGACAAAGTGCCCGGTGAACTGGTTGCCGCTGGCGTCGAAGCGCTGGCCTTCACCGTTGGGCTTGCCGTTGACGAATGGGCCCTGGTACTGGCTGCCGTCGTCGAGTTCCAGGCGTCCGAGGCCGGAATAGCGGTCGGCCTTGAACTCGCCCCGGTAGGTCATGCCGTTTTCCTTGAGCGTCCCTTCACCGTCCCGGCGCCCCAGCTTGAAGCCGCCGGTGTAGCTGCTGGTGGGTGTGGTCAGGCTGCCCTGGCCGTGGAACAGGCCCTGGTGGAACTGGCCGCGATAGACCTCGCCGTTGCTGCCATGCCATTCCCCGGTGCCGTGCCATTGGCCTTTGTCGAACTGCCCGGCGTACCAACTGCCGTTGGGGTAGTCGATGCGCCCCTGGCCCTGCAGCAGCCCGTCCACCAGGTCGCCACGGTAGCGGCCGCCGTCGGGCAGGCGCGCGTCGGGAGGCAGCGGCGATTCGCCGGCGCCACAGGCGGTGAGCAACAGGGTCAGGGTCAGTGGGACGAGTAAGCGCATAACGGGATCCAGGTCATCAGGCCACGAGTATGCCGCAGCTTTGGCTCCTGGATATAGAGAAGCGATGCGAAACTGCCTGGACGGTTTCGCATGTGCGCAGGTTTACACGAAGCAGAGCGACAGCGGTTCGGCGATGTAGGCCGGTTTTTCCGAGCCTTCGATTTCCAGGGTGGCGGTGGCCTTGAGCAGCCATTGGCCGGGTTTTTTCTCGGTGACTTCCACCAGGTCGACCTTGAGCCGCACCTTGGAATCGACCTTCACCGGTTGGATGAAACGCACGCTGTCCAGCCCGTAGTTGACGACCATCTTCACGCCCTCGGGCAGGATCAGGATGTCTTCCATCAACTTGGGCATCAGCGACAGCGACAGGAAACCGTGGGCGATGGTGCTGCCGAACGGGGTCTGCGCGGCCTTGACCGGATCGACGTGGATGAACTGAAAGTCGCCAGTGGCTTCGGCGAACAGGTTGATGCGGTCCTGGTCGATGGTAAGCCAATCGGAACGTCCAAGTTCCTTGCCGACATAATCTTTGAGCGCTGCAACGGGGACGTAGGGCATTGAGACTCTCCTTGGGTTCATCGTTTTTACTTTTTCTGGAGCGGGGATTTTGCGTCCCCGGAAAACCACTGTAGATCAACATGGCGCGCCGGGAAGGTCATCGACCATGCTTTTTACGAATGCCGAACCATAGCTCGGGCATGCTTATAATGCCGGCGCATTCTTTGCAATTCGGTTCATTCAACGTGCGTGTTCGATTGTGGCGAGGGAGCTTGCTCCCGCTTGAGTGCGAAGCGCTCATAAAATGGGGCCGCTGCGCAGCCCAGCGGGAGCAAGCTCCCTCGCCACAGAATCATGTCGTGAACCGAATTGGCGCGTTCATTGGGTCTGTTGCGGGGGGATAGAGCGGATGTTGCTACGGGGCCTGACCTGGCTGGTGCTGTTTCAATTGCTGGGCACTGCGATCAATCATTTGTTCCTGCCGGTACTGCCGGGGCCGATCATTGGCCTGCTGTTGCTGCTGGGTTATCTGGTGATGCGCGGTGAAGTCAGTGAGCCGTTGAACCTGGCCGCGGGCAGTCTGCTGCGTTACCTGCCGTTGCTGCTGGTGCCGCCTGCGGTCGGGGTAATGGTTTACGCCGGGGCGATTGCCGCCGATTTCTGGGCCATCGTTGGCGCGTTGACCTTGTCGCTGGTGCTGTCCGTGGCGCTGACGGGCGTGCTGATGCAGCGCCTGGCCCGTCGCCACGTCGCCGCTCCGGAGGACCGCTAATGATGCTCGATTGGCAGGGCGCCTGGACCTCGGTGATCCACCATCCGCTGTTCGGCATTGGCATCACCCTGGGCGCCTACCAACTGGTGCTGGCGGCGTACGAAAAGACCCGCTGGGTGTTCCTGCAACCGGTGCTGATGTCGATGGTGCTGTTGATCGGCGTGCTGGTGGGCTGTGGCATCGGTTATGCCGAGTACCGCAAGAGCACCGAGATCCTCAGCATCCTACTGGGCCCGGCCACGGTCGCCCTGGCGGTGCCGCTGTATTTGAACCTGCGACGGATCCGGCAGTTGTTCTGGCCGATTTTTACTACGCTGGTGATAGCCGGGGTGTTTGCCACGGGCTCTGCGGTGGTATTGGGCTGGGCCTTTGGCGCCGAGCACATGATCCTGATGACCATGGCGCCCAAGTCGGTGACCTCGCCGATCGCCATGCTGGTGGCCGAGCAGATCGGCGGCGTGGCGGCCATGGCGGCGGTGTTCGTGTTGATCACCGGGGTGCTCGGTGCGATTCTCGGCCCGAGTATTCTGACCCGGTTGGGTGTCCATAGCCCTGAGGCCCGAGGCATGGCCCTGGGGTTGGCGGCCCATGCGGTGGGCACGTCGGTGGCGTTGCAGGAAAGCGAGGAGTCGGGTGCCTTCGCGGCGCTGGCAATGAGTCTGATGGGCGTGGCCACGGCGGTGTTGCTGCCGTTGGTGGTGTCGATGACGGTTTAAGGAATTGGTTATGAGCTTGCCGCTTTTCCCGTTGAACACCGTGCTGTTCCCCGGTTGCATCCTCGACTTGCAGATTTTCGAGGCGCGTTACCTCGACATGATCGGGCGCTGCATGAAAAAGGGCGAAGGCTTTGGTGTGGTGTGCATCCTCGATGGCGAGGAAGTCGGCGTCGCGCCTGAAGGTTATGCGCGGGTCGGTTGTGAGGCGCTGATTACCGATTTTTCCCAGCAGGACAATGGCCTGCTGGGGATTCGCGTGCAGGGCGGACGGCGTTTTCTGGTGCACAGCAGCAGCGTCCAGGCCGATCAACTCACGGTGGCCGAGGTCGAGTGGCTGGAAGACGAGCCGGAACAACCGCTGCAAGACGAAGATGCCGACCTGGTGGCGCTGCTCAAGGCCCTGGCCGAGCACCCGATGGTCGAGGCGCTGAACATGGGCACCGAAGCCACCGGCCAGCAATCGCTGGCCAATCAACTGGCCTACCTGTTGCCGTTCAATGAGCTGGACAAGATCGACCTGCTGCAGCTCGATGATCCCCAACAGCGGCTGGATGCGATCCAGGCGTTGCTCGATGAGTTGCAGGGTGAACTCTTTGCCTGACACCACTCATATCCACCGAACAACACCGGCCCCCCTGTGGGAGCGGGCTTGCTCGCGAAGGCGGTGGATCAGTTAACACATGTGTTGGATGACACTCCGCTTTCGCGAGCAAGCCCGCTCCCACAGGGGATCTCATGCCCACAAATAATGTGTTCAATAGGCATACCGCAACATCGCATGGGGCAAGTGCCGCAGGGCGAAGAAGCTGAACGCCGCCGTCAGCGCCGGCAGGACCAGCCACCAGACTTTCGGTGGCATGGCCGGCAGCAGGGTCTGGCGCTGGCTCAGCCATAGGGCGGCCGCACAGACGCTGGCGGCGAGCATCGCCCCGGCGACGATGTCGCTCGGCCAATGCGCCCCCAGGTAGACCCGCGACAGGGCGATGGCCAAGGCCGGCAAGCAGCCCAGCAACAGCCAGGTCAGGCGCAGGCGTGGCGGTTGGCCGCGGCCGGCCAGCACGGCGAGGGACAGGAACAACGCAAATGCCCCGGAGGAGTGGCCGCTGGGCATGCTGTAGCTGGTCAGTGGGTCGGTGAGGATTTCCGGGCGCACCCGGGCAAAGAAGTGTTTGCAGCCGGTATTGGCCAGGGCGGTGAACAACATCGTGCCGCCGGCAAAGATCGCCTGGCGCCATTGCCGTGCCAACAGCAGCAGCGCGGTCACCAGGCTGCAGACAATCAACATGTAGCGGAATTCGCCGATCAGGGTGAAGGTCACGGCGATTTCATCCAGCGTCGCGCTGCGATGCTCCTGGACCAGGGCCATCAAGCCCTGGTCGAACGCCGTCAGGTAGCGAAAGCCGATGAACAGGCCGATCAGGATCACCAGGCCGATGCCGGCGATCAGCGCCGTGGCATGGCGATGGCGACGCAGGGTGCTGTTGACGCTCAGCCCGATCATCACCGCGATGCTGCCAATAACCACGCCGGCCTGGGGCCAGAAACCCTCGGGCAGCGGCAGGCGAAACGCCGCCCCGGTGGCCCAGCCTGGCAACAGGTACGCCACGGTCCAGCCGGCGGCGGCCAACACGCTGACGGCGGCGAAGCGCGGGAACGGCATGTCGCACATGCCGGCCACCATCGGCAGCATGGGCCGTAGCGGGCCGATGAAGCGGCCCACCAGCAGGCTGGCGATGCCGTAGCGCTGGAAATAGCTTTCCGCTGCGCTCATCCATTCCGGGTGATGCCGCAGCCCCGGCAGGCGCCGGATGTTCTGGTGGAAATGCCGGCCGAGGAAATACGACACCAAGTCCCCCAGCAGACCTCCGAGCAGCCCCAGAAGCAGCGTCTCGCCCAAGGACAACGCGCCGCTGCCGGCCAGCACCGCAATCGCAAACAACAGCACCGTGCCCGGCACGATCAACCCGGCGATGGCCAGGCATTCCACGCAAGCAACGACAAAAACCGCCACCGCCAGCCATTGCGGGTTGACGGTCAGCCAGGCGGTGATGCTATCGAGCCATGGGCCCATAAATACAACTCCATTGAATATTGATTGGCATGCAGTTTTTTACTGTGTGAACGAAAACTCAAGATCACTGAAGCTTCAAACTGTGGGAGCGGGCTTGCTCGCGAATGCGGTGTGTCAGATAGGTCAATATCAATTGACACACCGCATTCGCGAGCAAGCCCGCTCCCACACGGGGATTTCGGGTGTAGCAAATTTCGTATCCACTGAAGATCAACTGTGGGAGCGAGCCTGCTCGCGATAGCGGTGTGTCAGTCGCCATTTAATTCACAGGCCTGGCGCCATCGCGAGCAGGCTCGCTCCCACAAGGGGCCCCAGGGTCATGCAGTGTTTGTGTTCATGAAAGCAAAAAATAATCCCGCCCTTCGACCTGTCCGCGCCGCAACGGGTTGCGGGTGCACCAAGGGGCGTAGGCTGCGTCGACGAAGCGGTAGGGCAAATACTCGTCCCTTCCCAGGGGAATACCCAGGCGGGTGGTCTGGATCGCGTTGACCGTTGGCACGCCGACATCTTCCACCAGCAAGCGCTCGGGGTCGAAGCGCTTGGCGTCCCAGTCCGGCACTTTCAGCCCCAAAGCTTTGCACAACAGGGTCTGGCCGGCACAGAGTTTTTGCGGTGTGCGTGGCCGACCTTGGGCGTCGGGGTTGTTCAACAGCATCTGCGCCAGGCTCGCCGGCCCCGAAACGGCATCGACCCACGGGTAGGCCGACTTGATCAACACCGCGTTGCCCGGGCCCTGGGCGCTGAAGTTCAGCGAATCGCCGCCCCGGGCGTAGTACATATAGATGTGCCCGCCATCCAGAAACAAAGCCCTGCGTTTTTCCGTGTAGCCCAGGGAGGCGTGGCTGCCTTTTTCGGCGAAGTAATACGCCTCGGTCTCGATGATCCGCGCGCTGAGCCACAGGTCGCCGACCTTGTGACGGATGACTTTGCCCAGCAGGTCCTTGGCAAGCACCTGGGCGTCGCGATCGAAAAAGGCGTGGGGCAGGGCGTTGGGCGATGGCAAATCGGTCATGGCGATAGACGAAGTGAGGCCAAAGGAAGCGCGATGATAGCAATGGAAAGCTTAATCACCGCTGAACACTCGCTTCAACCGTAATGCCGTTCACTTAGGAAAAATGATGACCCTGTGGCGAGGGAGCTTGCTCCCGCTCGGCTGCGAAGCAGTCGTAAACCGGCGGGTGCGGTGTGTCTGATATGCCGTAATTGGCAGGTTTTGGGGCCGCTTCGCGGCCCAGCGGGAGCAAGCTCCCTCGCCACGGGTTTGTCGATTGCCTTAAGTGAACAGCATTGCGTTTCAACGGGCTGTTTATGGCTGTTTTGCTTCTCCGCCGGTCACCACTGCGAGTCCATGCTGTTAGTCGAGGGTTACGACAGCTATAATCTGCCGCTTTCCCCATCGCCAAGACCACACAGACCATGACTGAGTCCGTTCTTGACTACATGACCCGCCTGGGTCGCGCCGCTCGCGAAGCGTCGCGCATCATCGGCCGGGCCAGCACCGCGCAGAAAAACCGCGCCCTGCAGGCCGCCGCCAATGCGCTGGACGCTGCGCGCGCCGAGTTGTCCGCCGCCAACGAGCTGGACCTGGCCGCCGGCCGGGCCAACGGTCTGGAGCCGGCCATGCTCGAGCGCCTGGCGCTGACTCCGGCCCGCATCGACGGCATGATCGTCGGTCTGCGCCAGGTCGCGGCCCTGCCGGACCCGGTCGGGGCTATCCGCGACATGAGCTACCGCCCGTCGGGCATCCAGGTCGGCAAGATGCGCGTGCCCCTGGGCGTGGTCGGGATCATCTACGAGTCGCGGCCGAACGTGACCATCGACGCCGCGAGCCTGTGCCTGAAGTCCGGTAACGCGACCATCCTGCGTGGCGGCTCCGAGGCCATCCATTCCAACCGCGCCATTGCCGCCTGCATCCAGCGCGGCCTGGCCGAGGCCGATCTGCCGGCGGCCGTGGTGCAAGTGGTGGAAACCACCGACCGCGCCGCGGTTGGCGCGCTGATCACCATGCCCGAGTTTGTCGATGTCATCGTGCCGCGCGGCGGCAAGGGCCTGATCGAACGGGTCAGCCGTGACGCCCGGGTGCCGGTGATCAAGCACCTGGACGGCATCTGCCACGTCTACGTCAGTGCCCACGCCGAATTGCCGAAGGCCCAGCGCATCGCCTTCAACGCCAAGACCTACCGCTACGGTATCTGCGGCGCGATGGAAACCCTGCTGGTGGACCAGGCCGTTGCCCAGGACTTCCTGCCGTCGATGGCTGCCCAGTTCCGCGAAAAAGGCGTCGAACTGCGCGGTTGCGAGCGCACCCGGGCAATCATCGAGGCCGTCGCGGCCACGGCAGAAGACTGGGACACCGAATACCTGGCGCCGATCCTGTCGATCCGCGTGGTCGACGGGCTGGACCAGGCCATCGAACACATCAACCGCCACGGCTCGCACCACACCGATTCCATCGTCAGTGAGCACCAGGGTGAAACCCGGCGTTTCGTGGCCGAAGTGGATTCGGCGTCGGTGATGATCAACACCCCGACCTGCTTCGCCGATGGCTTTGAATACGGATTGGGTGCCGAGATCGGCATTTCTACTGATAAGCTGCATGCCCGTGGCCCGGTGGGCCTGGAAGGCCTGACCTGCGAGAAATACATCGTGGTCGGTGACGGCCAGTTGCGCGGACAGGAGTCGGTCTGACTTGGGCGACCTCGAACCGCCGGCCTCTGTGACGACGACAACCCCGCCCCGGCGCATCGGTATCCTGGGCGGCACGTTCGACCCGGTGCACATCGGCCATTTGCGCGGTGCGCTGGAAGTCGCCGACGCCCTGGCCCTCGATGAGCTACGCCTGACGCCCAGCGCCCGGCCGCCTCACCGGGATACGCCGCAGGTGTCGGCCCGGGACCGCCTGGCGATGGTCGAGTGCGCGGTGGCCGGTGTGGCGCCGCTGGTGGTGGACGCCCGCGAATTGCAGCGGGACAAACCGTCCTACACCATTGATACCCTGGAGCTGATGCGCGCCGAACTGGCCGTTGATGCCCAGGTTTTCCTGCTTCTGGGCTGGGACGCATTTTGCGGCCTGCCCACTTGGCATCGCTGGGAAGAGTTGCTCCAGCATTGCCACATCCTGGTGTTGCAACGCCCGGATGCCGACAGCGAGCCGCCGGATGCCTTGCGCAACCTGCTGGCGGCCCGCTCGGTGAGCGACCCGCTGGCCCTGAAAGGGCCGAGCGGACAGATTGCATTCGTCTGGCAGACGCCGCTCGCGGTATCCGCCACCCAGATCCGTCAACTGCTGGCCAGCGGTAAGTCGGTACGTTTCCTGGTGCCCGACGCGGTCCTGGCCTACATCGATGCGCACGGGCTTTACCGTGCGTCGAACTGAAAAAGGCGCGCTTCAAGGCACGTGAATGCGTGTAGCGAAGCGCCCGAACATACGAGCAAAACGAGTTTTATATGACTGACAAAGACGTAAACAAAGTAAAGCGCAAGGGCACGTTCAAGAGCGCCCCGCTGCCTGTAGAAGTCCACACCGGCGTGGCGCTGGTTGGCGAAGAACTGGTCAAGGTGGCCGTGGCAGCCCTGGAAGACGTCAAGGCCCAGGACATCCAGGTGATCGACGTTCGTGACAAGCAGAGCATCACCGACTACATGATCATCGCCACCGGTACCTCCAACCGCCAGATCGGCGCGATGCTGGACAAGGTCCGCGAAGCGGTCAAGGCCCAGGGCGTCAAGCCATTGGGTGAAGAAGGCAAGGGCGACAGCGACTGGGTGCTGTTGGACATGGACGATGTCATCGTGCACATGATGACCGCCTCGGCGCGCCAGTTCTACGACCTGGAACGCCTGTGGGCCGGTGCCGAGCAGAGCCGTTCGGCCAGCGCGGCGCACCACAGCCCGGAAAACCCCCATGAGCACTTCACCAAGCTCAACAAAGACCAGCAATAAGGGACCGCTGTGCGACTGCGCCTGATCGCCGTCGGTTCTCGCATGCCCAAGTGGGTGGAAGAAGGCTGGCATGAATATGCCAAGCGTCTTCCGTCCGAGCTGGCCCTGGAACTGGTGGAAATTCCGCTCAACACCCGTGGCAAGAACGCCGACGTGGCGCGCTTCATCCGCCAGGAAGGCGAAGCCATGCTGGCCAAGGTCGGGCCGAACGAGCGCATCGTCACCCTCGAAGTCCACGGCAAGCCCTGGAGCACCGAGCAACTGGCGGTGGAGCTCGATCGCTGGCGATTGGACGCGCGCACGGTCAACTTCATGGTCGGTGGTCCGGAAGGGCTGGCGCCGGAAGTCTGTGCCCGGGCGGACCAGCGCTGGTCGTTGTCGCCGTTGACGTTGCCGCACCCGCTGGTGCGGATCCTGATCGGCGAACAGCTGTATCGTGCCTGGACAGTCCTGTCCGGGCACCCTTACCACAAGTAATCCTGCCCTCATGCCCCAGCCGATCCGCATCAAGGACCACGAAAAAGACGCCCGCCTGGTGCGTGGTCGCGTCGTGTTCGGCGCTATTGCGGTGGTGACGCTGATTGGCGTGCTGATCGCGCGGTTGTATTTCCTCCAGGTGATCCAGTACGAGTATCACTCGACCTTGTCGGAGAGCAACCGCGTACACGTACAGCCGATTCCGCCGACCCGCGGGCTGATTTTCGACCGCAATGGCGTGGTGGTGGCGGACAACCGACCCAGCTTCAGCCTGAGCATGACCCGCGAGCGTTCCGGCGACTGGCAGAAAGTCCTCGACGTGATCGTCGAAGTGCTGCAGTTGACGCCCGAGGACCGGGCGATCTTCGAGAAGCGCATGCGCCAGGGCCGGCGTCCCTTCGAGCCGGTGCCGATCATGTTCGAGCTGACCGAAGAGCAGATCGCCCTGATCGCGGTGAACCAGTTCCGCCTGCCAGGCGTCGAGGTGGTGGCGCAACTGGTGCGGCATTATCCCCAGGGGCCGCACTTTGCCCACTCGGTCGGCTACATGGGGCGGATCAACGAGAAAGAGCTCAAGACCCTCGACCCGGTCAACTACAGCGGCACCCACCACATCGGCAAGACCGGTATCGAGCGTTTCTACGAGGCCGAGCTGCATGGGCAGGTGGGTTACGAGGAAGTCGAGACCAATGCCCGCGGCCGCGTATTGCGCGTGCTCAAGCGCACCGATCCGATTCCCGGCAAGGACATCGTCCTGAGCCTGGACATCAAGTTGCAGGAAGCCGCCGAAGCGGCGCTGGGCGGCCGGCGCGGCGCGGTGGTGGCGCTGGACCCGAACACCGGCGAAGTGCTGGCGATGGTCAGCCAGCCTAGTTTCGACCCGAACCTGTTCGTCACCGGCATCAGCTTCAAGGCCTATGCCGAGCTGCGGGACTCCATCGACCGGCCGCTGTTCAACCGTGTGCTGCGCGGCCTCTACCCGCCGGGCTCGACCATCAAGCCGGCCGTGGCGATTGCCGGGTTGGATGCGGGCGTGGTCACCGCGTCGAGCCGGGTCTACGACCCGGGGTATTACCAACTGCCGAACTACGACCACAAGTACCGCAACTGGAACCGCACCGGTGACGGCTACGTGGACCTGGAAACGGCGATCATGCGTTCCAACGACACCTACTTCTACGACCTGGCCCACAAGCTGGGGATCGATCGGTTGTCGTCCTACATGAACAAGTTCGGCCTCGGTCAGAAAGTCTCCCTGGACATGTTCGAGGAGTCGCCCGGCCTGATGCCGTCCCGGGAATGGAAACGGGCGACCCGCCGCCAGGCCTGGTTCCCGGGCGAAACCCTGATCCTGGGGATCGGCCAGGGCTACATGCAGGCAACGCCCTTGCAACTGGCCCAGGCCACGGCGCTGGTGGCGAGCAAGGGCAAGTGGTATCGCCCGCACCTGGCCAAGACCATCGAAGGCCAGAAGCCGGTGGACCCGGACCCGATGCCGGACATCATCCTGCGCAATCCGGCGGACTGGCAGAGAGTCAACAACGGTATGCAGGCGGTGATGCACGGCGCCCGAGGCACCGCGCGCAAGGCGGCCCTCGGCGCGCAATACCGGATTGCCGGCAAGAGCGGTACGGCCCAGGTCGTCGCCATCAAGCAGGGCGAGAAGTACGACCGCTCCAAGGTCCAGGAACGCCACCGCGACCACGCCTTGTTCGTCGGTTTCGCGCCAGCCGAGAACCCGAAGATCGTCGTGTCGGTGATGGTCGAGAACGGTGAATCCGGTTCCGGCGTCGCCGCGCCGGTGGTGCGCCAGATCATGGACGCCTGGTTGCTGGATGAGCACGGCCAGCTCAAGCCTGAATACGCAAGCCCCATCACTGCGGAGGCTACGGCCCGTGAAGAATAATTTCGACCGGATCCTGTCCAGCGAAGACGTGATGCGCCGCCGTGCCACCTTGCTGCAGCGCATGCACATCGACGGCCCGTTGCTGATCCTGCTGCTGACCCTGGCCGCCGGCAGCCTGTTCGTGCTGTATTCGGCCAGCGGCAAGAGCTGGGACTTGCTGGCCAAGCAGGCCACCTCGTTCGGCATCGGCCTGGTGTCGATGATCGTCATCGCCCAGCTCGAGCCGCGGTTCATGGCGCGCTGGGTGCCGGTGGCCTACATCGTCGGCGTCGGTTTGCTGGTGGTGGTGGACATCATGGGCCACAACGCCATGGGCGCCACCCGCTGGATCAACATTCCCGGGGTCATCCGCTTCCAGCCTTCGGAATTCCTCAAGATCATCATGCCGGCGACCATTGCCTGGTACCTGTCCAAGCGCTCGTTGCCGCCACAGCTCAAGCATGTATGTGTCAGCCTGTTGCTGATCGGCATCCCGTTCATCCTCATCGTGCGCCAGCCGGACCTCGGCACTTCGCTGCTGATCCTGGCCGGCGGCGCCTTCGTGCTGTTCATGGGCGGGTTGCGCTGGCGCTGGATCCTCAGCGTGATCGCCGCCGCCGTGCCGGTGTCGGTGGCCATGTGGTATTTCGTGATGCACGACTACCAGAAGCAGCGAGTCCTGACCTTCCTCGACCCGGAAAGCGATCCGCTGGGCACCGGCTGGAACATCATTCAGTCCAAGGCCGCCATCGGTTCCGGCGGCGTATTTGGCAAGGGCTGGCTGATGGGCACCCAGTCGCACCTGGACTTTTTGCCGGAAAGCCACACCGACTTCATCATCGCCGTGATGGGCGAGGAGTTCGGCCTGGTGGGCATTTGCGTGCTGCTGCTGATCTATTTATTGCTGATCGGCCGGGGGCTGGTGATCACCGCCCAGGCCCAGACATTGTTCGGCAAGTTGCTCGCGGGCAGCCTGACCATGACGTTTTTTGTTTATGTTTTCGTCAACATCGGTATGGTCAGTGGCCTGTTGCCGGTCGTGGGGGTGCCGTTGCCTTTCATTAGCTACGGAGGAACTTCGCTGGTGACACTACTGTCAGCGTTTGGGGTTTTGATGTCGATTCATACGCATCGCAAGTGGATCGCGCAGGTTTGAATAAGGTGAAGAGTTCAATGCAAGCAATGCGTGGCTGGTCGACGCGATGTGCGCCGTGGATCGGCCTGGTCGGCTTCCTGGGCAGTGCGTCGCAGGCCTTGGCCGGTGAATACGAAGGCTCGCCACAGGTGGCCGAATTCGTCGGCGAGATGACCCGCGACTACGGTTTCGCCGGTGAACAACTGATGGGGGTGTTTCGCGAGGCCGAGCGCAAGCAGTCGATCCTCGACGCGATCTCCCGGCCCGCCGAGCGGGTCAAGCAGTGGAGCGAGTACCGGCCGATGTTCATCACCGAGGCGCGTGTCGCCCGGGGCGTGGACTTCTGGCGCCAGCACGAGGCGGCCCTGGCCCGTGCCGAGCAGGAATACGGCGTGCCGGCCCAGTTCATTGTGTCGATCATTGGCGTCGAGACCTTCTTTGGCCGCAACACCGGGAATTTCCGGGTGATCGACGCGCTGTCGACCCTGGGCTTCGATTACCCGCCGCGTGCCGAGTTCTTCCGCAAGGAGCTGCGCGAGTTCCTGCTGCTGGCCCGCGAAGAACAGGTCGATCCGCTAACCCTCAAGGGTTCCTACGCCGGGGCCATGGGCCTGCCGCAATTCATGCCCAGCAGTTTCCGCGCCTACGCGGTGGACTTCGACGGCGACGGCCACATCAATATCTGGACCAACCCGACCGATGCCATTGGCAGTGTCGCCAGCTATTTCAAGCGGCACGGCTGGGAACCCGGCCAGCCGGTGGTCAGCCGGGCCGATGTGCGCGGCGAGCAAGTGGACCAGGGCCTGACCGAGGGCATCGAGCCGACGAAAACCGTCGGGGAGTTGCGGGCGTTGGGCTGGTCGAGTCATGATGCGCTGCGTGACGACATGCCGGTCACCGCGATGCGCCTGGAAGGCGAACAGGGCCCCGAATACTGGATGGGCCTGAAGAATTTCTACGCGATTACGCGTTATAACCGCAGCGTGATGTACGCCATGGCCGTATATCAACTGTCTGAAGAGCTGGTCAAAGCACGGGGCGTCAAATAATGCGGGCATTGCCTACCTATCAACCCCTGAAAACCAAGCCTTTCAAGCTGGTGGCGCTGGCCGCGCTGTCGCTGCTGGTCGTCAGTTGTTCGACCAGCCGCGCGCCGGTCCAGAAAAACACCACCGCCGTGCGCGCCACGCCGGGCCTGGACATCAACCGGGCCCACAAGGACGGCGCGCCGTGGTGGGACGTGGACGTCTCGCGCATTCCCGACGCCACGCCGACCCTGCACACCGGCCCCTACAAGGCCAACCCCTATACGGTGCTGGGCAAGACCTATTTCCCGATGGCCGAGTCCAAGCGCTACGTGGCCTCGGGCACGGCATCCTGGTACGGCACCAAGTTCCACGGCCAGAACACCGCCAACGGCGAAGTGTACGACCTGTACGGCATGAGCGCGGCCCACAAGACCTTGCCGCTGCCCAGCTATGTGCGGGTGACCAACCTGGACAACAACAAGACGGTGATACTGCGGGTCAACGACCGTGGGCCGTTCTATTCCGACCGCATCATCGACCTGTCGTATGCGGCGGCGAAAAAACTCGGTTACGCTGAAACCGGCACTGCCCGGGTGAAAGTCGAAGGCATCGACCCGCAGGAATGGTGGGCCCAACGTGGCCGTCCGGCGCCTTTGATGCTCAACGAGCCGAAAGTGGCGCAAAATGCCGCGCCCACCGTGACGGCGTCCACCGGCACGGTCGAGCAGTGGACACCGCCGCCGCAGCAACACGCCGCGGCCGTGCTGCCTGTGCAGATCGATGCAAAAAAAAACGCTTCTGCAACGGCGTCTGGCCAGTTTCTGCAAGTGGGCGCGTTCGCCAACCCGGACGCTGCCGAGCTGCTGAGGTCGAAGCTCAGCTCGATGGTGAGCGCCCCGGTGTTCATCAGCTCGATCGTGCGCAACCAGCAGACACTGCATCGGGTACGCCTGGGGCCGATCGGTTCTCCGGGTGAAGTCCAGAAGGTGCAGGACAGTGTGCGCCTGGCCAACCTCGGTTCGCCGAGCCTGGTCACCGCTGAGTAATTGATTGAGGCCCGCTTGCGGTTGGAGCGGGTCAGGTTGTTGGCTCCATGAATAACAAAAGCCCGGCAAGGGTTGTGAGTGAGCAACTTAAATACGCGGCGGCCCGTTAGAAGGTTGCCTGTTTTAGTTTTGCCTTCGGGCAGTCCCATTAGCGATTTCGAGAGACGGATGAACATCACCACCTTTGCCAAACGCCTTTGCCTGCTAGTCCCGCTGCTTCTCTCACCGGCCGCGTTCGCGGTCGAGATGATGCCGGCGCCCCCTCAATTGGCTGCTAAATCCTTTGTGCTGATGGATGCCAGCAGCGGCGAGGTGCTGGTAGAGAACAACGGTGACCAGCGTCTGCCACCGGCCAGCCTGACCAAGCTGATGACGGCCTACATCGCCACGCTGGAAATCCGTCGTGGCCAGATCGGTGAAAACGATCCGGTGACCGTCAGCGAAAACGCCTGGCGCACTGGCGGTTCGCGGATGTTCATCAAGGTCGGTTCGCAAGTGACTGTCAGCGACCTGCTGCACGGCATCATCATCCAGTCCGGCAACGACGCCAGCGTCGCCCTGGCCGAGCACATCGCCGGCAGCGAAGATGCGTTCGCCGACATGATGAACAAAACCGTGGCCGACCTGGGCATGACCAACAGCCACTTCATGAACCCCACCGGCCTGCCGAACCCTGAGCACTATTCGTCGGCTCACGACATGGCGATCCTGGCCCGGGCAATCATTCATGAAGACCCGGCGCACTACGCCATCTACTCCCAGAAGGAATTCTTCTGGAACGGCATCAAGCAGCCTAACCGCAACCTGCTGCTGTGGCGCGACAAGACCGTCGATGGCCTGAAGACCGGCCACACCGACGAAGCCGGCTACTGCATGGTGTCCTCGGCTGTGCGTGACGGCATGCGCCTGATCGCCGTGGTCTTTGGCACCAGCAGCGAAGTGGCCCGTGCCGCCGAGACCCAGAAGCTGTTGACCTACGGCTTCCGTTTCTTCGAAACCCAGACCTTCTACCAGAAGGGCACCGAACTGGCCCAGGCCCAGGTCTGGAAAGGCTCGACCAACCAGGTCAAGGCTGGCCTGGCCCAAGACCTGACCATGACCCTGCCTAAAGGCCAGCTCAAGAAGCTCGCTGCCAGCATGACCATGAACCCGCAACTGACCGCTCCCATCGCCAAGGGCGACGTGATCGGTAAAGTCGAAGTCAAACTGGACGACAAAGTGGTGCACAGCGCTGACCTGATCGCTCTGGACGCGGTCGAGGAAGGTGGTATCTTCCGCCGCATCTGGGATAGCATCCGTCTATTCTTCTACGGCTTGTTCAACTGATTGAAGTGTTGACCTGCATGGCCTCGCTCCCTTCCGGAGCGGGGCCATGTGCGTTACCACGGCTTACGAGGCCGTTACGCCATGACAGACTCCGAAGTAAAGGCGCCAAAAATCGAATTCCCCTGCGCGGATTACCCGATCAAGGTAATCGGCGACACCGGCGTGGGTTTCAAGGACAAGATCATCGCGATCCTTGAAAAACATGCCACCGTTGACCACAAGACCCTGGCCGAGCGCCAGAGTACCAACGGCAAGTACACGACGATCCAGTTGCATATCATTGCCACCGGTCAGGAACAGCTCTACGACATCAACAGCGAGCTGCGCGCCACCGGTTTCGTGCACATGGTGTTGTGATGCCGGGCACGCTGGGCTTTCGCGAGCTGGGCACGATGGCTTACGAGCCGGTCTGGCATGCCATGCAACGCTTCACCAACGAACGCGGCACCAGCGCCGACGATGAAGTCTGGCTGGTGGAACATCCGCCGGTGTTCACCCAGGGCCAGGCCGGCAAGGCCGAGCACCTGTTGCTGCCGGGGGATATCCCGGTGGTGAAGGTCGACCGCGGCGGGCAGGTGACCTACCATGGCCCTGGCCAACTGGTCGCCTACCTGTTGCTGGATGTGCGCAAGCTGGGGTTTGGCGTGCGCGAGCTGGTCACCCGCATGGAGACGTGCCTGATCGAGCTGTTGGCCAGCTATGGGGTGACGGCGGCGGCCAAGCCGGATGCGCCGGGTGTCTACGTCGATGGGGCGAAGATCGCGTCCCTGGGGTTGCGGATCCGCCACGGCTGTTCGTTTCATGGCCTGGCGTTGAACGTGGACATGGACCTGGCGCCATTCCGACGGATTAATCCCTGTGGCTACGCGGGACTGGCGATGACCCAGTTGAGCGAGCACGCAGGATCGATTGAATTTGCCGAGGTAAGTGCCCGGCTGCGCGCGCAGCTCGTCAAACACCTCGACTATGCTGAGCAGACGACCCTCACGGGCGGAATCGACTGATATGACTACTGATGCAGTGCAAACCATGATCCCGACGCTGGACGTCACCGAGCGTCCGGCCCCGCGTGCCAAGGTAGAGGCCGGCGTCAAGCTGCGCGGCGCCGAGAAGGTTGCACGCATCCCGGTCAAGATCATCCCCACCACCGAATTGCCGAAGAAACCCGACTGGATCCGCGTGCGCATCCCGGTTTCCCCGGAAGTCGACCGTATCAAGGCCCTGCTGCGCAAGCACAAGCTGCATAGCGTCTGCGAAGAAGCCTCCTGCCCGAACCTGGGCGAATGCTTCTCCGGCGGCACCGCCACGTTCATGATCATGGGCGACATCTGCACCCGTCGCTGCCCGTTCTGCGACGTCGGCCACGGCCGTCCGAAGCCCTTGGACACCAACGAGCCGGAAAGCCTGGCCATCGCTATCGCCGACCTGAAGCTCAAGTACGTGGTCATCACCTCGGTGGACCGCGACGACCTGCGTGACGGCGGTGCCCAGCACTTCGCCGACTGCATCCGCGAGATCCGCAAGCTGTCGCCGAACGTCCAGCTGGAAACCCTGGTGCCCGATTACCGTGGCCGCATGGACATCGCCCTGGAAATCACCGCCGCCGAGCCGCCGGATGTGTTCAACCACAACCTGGAAACCGTGCCGCGCCTGTACAAGGCCGCGCGTCCGGGTTCGGATTACCAGTGGTCGCTGACCTTGCTGCAGCGCTTCAAGCAGATGATGCCGCACATTCCGACCAAGTCTGGCTTGATGCTGGGCTTGGGTGAGACGGATGAGGAAGTTATCGAGGTCATGAAGCGCATGCGTGAGCATGACATTGACATGCTGACCTTGGGCCAGTATCTGCAGCCTTCCCGTAGCCACTTGCCGGTGCAGCGTTTTGTGCATCCGGATACCTTTGCCTGGTTTGCCGAGGAAGGGTACAAGATGGGGTTCAAGAACGTGGCTTCGGGGCCGTTGGTGCGGTCTTCGTATCATGCGGATGAGCAGGCTAAGTTGGTCAAGGCTGAGTTGCTCGGGTCCTGATTTTTTAGCGTTGATTTTTGGGGTGGTGTGTATATCCGTTTCTTCGGTAACGGCTACTTTTGGTTCCGCCCTTACGGCGGGTCACTTTTGGAAGAGCGCCAAAAGTAACCAAAACGCTCTTGCCCCACCACTCGGTGCCTCGCCTAGGCTCGGCATGCCTGAACGAAGGCATCGCTCCGTGGGCCGCCGCGAAGGGCCATCCATGGCCCAGCGCGGCTAACCCGGCATCCATGCCGGGATGCCCACTGCGCAATACCTTCGTTCAGCCATCGTGGTTAACGGGGCGCCCCAGATCAAAAGCCAAAGCGAGGCGGCCTTAAAGCCGACCTGGCTCTGGCAGTCGTACTTCGATCCAATTGTGGGAGCGAGCCTGCTCGCGAAGGCGGTGGTCAGTTTGCGGTGATGTTGGATGTGCCGGCCTCTTCGCGAGCAAGCCCGCTCCCACAGGTCTTTGCGGCGTATATGGGTTTTGTGTCCGCTGAAGATCTGATGTGGGAGCGAGCCTGCTCGCGAAGGCGGTGGGTCAGTTTGCGGTGATGTTGGATGTGCCGGCCTCTTCGCGAGCAGGCTCGCTCCCACAGGTTTTTGCGGTGTATAGGGGTTTTGTGTCCGCTGAAGATCTAATGTGGGAGCGAGCTTGCTCGCGAAGGCGGTGGGTCAGTTTGCGGTGATGTTGGATGTGTCGGCCTCTTCGCGAGCAAGCCCGCTCCCACAGGTTCTTGCGGTGTATAGGGGTTTGTGTCTGCTGAAGATCTAATGTGGGAGCGAGCTTGCTCGCGATAGCAGTGGTGCAGCCACATAAATGCCAGCCCCGACTGCTTTTGCTTTTGCTTTTGCTTTTGATCTTGATCTTGATCTGAGACGCCCCGTTAAACCACGCTGGCCGAACGCAGGCATTGCGCAGTGGGCATCCCGGCATGGATGCCGGGATAGCCGCGCTGGGCCATGGATGGCCCTTCGCGGCGGCCCACGGAGCAATGCCGGAGTGAGGGCACACCGAGCCTAGGCGAGGTGCCGAGTGGTGGGGCAAAGCGTTTTTGGTTACTTTTGGCGCTCTTCCAAAAGTGACCCGCTGTAAGAGCGGAACCCTAAGTGGCCGTTACACAAAAAACGGATATACACACAAAGCACGCCGAAAAAACCGGGAACCCCATGGCCCTAACCCCACACCACCCAGTCCCAGCTCTCCCTATAGAAGGCCTGATCGGAGTGATAGCCCCAGCCGGCCCCGCCCCCCTGGACACCGAAAAAGCCACCCAATGGATGCGCGCAAGGGGCCACGAACTGCGCATCTTCCCAGGCGTCTACGAAAAAGACGGCTACCTCGCCGGCAGCGACGACACACGCCTCAACGACCTGCACGCCGCCTTCGCCGACCCAGAAATCAAAGCCATCATCTGCCTGCGCGGCGGCTACGGCACCCCCCGGCTGCTGGATCGCATCGACTTCGACCTCATACGCCGCAACCCCAAGCCATTCATAGGCTACAGCGACATCACCGCCCTGCACCTGGCCATCAACCGCTACGCCGGCTTCGTAACCTTCCACGGCCCACTGCTCAACGCCGACCTCCTGGGCGACAAGGAGCCCCCAACCGTCACCTCGTTCTTCAGCCTGCTGCGTGGGCAAGTAAAGGCCGGCAGTGCGCTGAACCATCCTGCGGCCTACCCATTGACCGCCGTCGAACCAGGCATCGCCCACGGACGCCTGCTGGGCGGAAACCTCTCGATGATCGCCGCGACCATGGGCACCCCCTATCAGATCGACGCCGAAGGGGTGATCCTGTTCATCGAAGATGTCAACGAACCGCTGTATCGCATTGATCGCCTGCTGACTCAATTGCGACTGGCGGGCACCCTGGCGAAGTTGCGCGGGGTCCTGGTAGGGGATATAGCGGGGGTAGACCTCGAGGCGTTGAACCGGTTGCTCAAGCAGACCTTCGCACCGTTGCGCATCCCGGTGTTGTCCGGCTGGCGCAGCGGGCACTGCGATCCGAACCTGACCTTGCCCATGGGGGCATTGGTGACGCTGGATGCGGGAGAGAAGCGGTTGGTGTTGGAGCAGGATGTGGTGGTCGGTCGCTAGTCATGTAGCGTCTGCAAGTCAGTCTTCGCGAGCAAGCCCGCTCCCACAGGTGATCGCGTTTCTTCATGTAAACGCGGTCGAATGTGGGAGCGGGCTTGCTCGCGAAGGCGGTAGCCGCCATACGCCAATTCAGCGGCTACGCAACGCCTCCAGCAACTGCTGCGTCGGATACCCATCCGCCGGCCAGCCGAACGACTGCTGGGCGCTGCGGATCGCTTTGCGGGTGTTGGCGCCGATGATGCCGTCGGGGTTGCCCGCGTCGTAGTTGTGCTTGCCCAGCAGGGTTTGCAGTTCCACGCGTTCGCTGCGGCTCAGGGGCAGGTCTTCCTTTGGCCATTGGCCATAGACCAACCCCGCACCGCTGAAGCGCTTCGACAACAACCCGACCGCCAAGGCATAGGACGATGAATTGTTGTACTTGAGGATGGCGCGGAAGTTATCGAAGATCAGGAACGCCGGACCGCGATGGCCAGCCGGCAGGAGCAAGGACGCCGAGAGCTGCTTGTCCTCGGGGGCGATCGGCAAGCCGCCATATTCTGCAACGCCTAGCCGCATCCATTCGGAGACAGGCTTGCGGATCGTGCCATCGGCCAGCGTGTAGTCGAAGCCCTCGTTGAGCGAGACCTCGAACCCCCACGGCTGCCCGCGCTGCCAGCCGGAGCTTTGCAGGTAGTGCGCGGTCGAGGCCAGGGCGTCGGTGGAGCTGCCCCAGATGTCGCGGCGCCCGTCGCCGTCGAAATCCACTGCATGGGTGTTATACGTGGTGGGAATGAACTGGGTCTGGCCCATGGCACCGGCCCAGGAGCCGAGCATTTTTTCTGGTGTGATATCGCCCTGTTGCAGGATCTGCAGCGCGGCGATCAACTGCGCATGGGCAAAGCCCGGGCGCCGTCCTTCGTAGGCCAGGGTCGCCAGGGAGTTGATGACCGACTTGCTGCCCTGGAACTGGCCGAAGTTGCTCTCCATGCCCCATACCGCCACCAGCGCCTCGCGATCGACGCCATAACGCTGCTCGATGCTTTGCAGGATCTGGGCGTGCTGTTGGATCAGACTCTTGCCCTTGTTGACTCGCAGTGGCGACAGCGCACCGTCGAGGTATTCCCACACGGGACGGGTAAATTCCGGCTGGCTGCGGTCGGCCTTGATCACGCTCATGTCCGGGCTGACGCCGACGAACGCGCGGTCGAACAAATCGGCACGGATCCCGGCGGCCAGCGCTTCCCTGCGAAACCCGGCCTGCCATTCAGCGAAGGTCTGGGTGGGCGCAATCACCAAGTCGTCACCGGTGGGCACCACGGGCGGCACGATGGCAGGCGCGGTCACGACGGGAGCTGTCGGGAGTGGTTGGGCGTCGGCGGCGGTAGGTTTTTCGGCGCAGGCGACAAGCAGGACAACGCTTGCGGCAACAATCATTTGGCGCAGTGGCCAACGATGGGAAAGACAGAAGGGCATGCACGGGTCCAGAAATACAAATCAGGTGCTGACCTTATCATGCGAAAGGGGCGTAGGGCTTGTCCGAGTGTTTCAAGCGGCCAGAAAGCAAGAAGCCTCCCAGTTGTCAGACTGGAAGGCTTCGCGGCGGTAGCTGCCCTTGCCCTTGGCGGGTCGTTCCTGGCGGCTGCGGAACAGGGGCTGGGCGACGATGGACTTGGCCTTGTTGGGGCCATGCCTGGATGGCTTCTTGCTCATGATGGGATCTCTCGTGGGGTGGTTTTGCGGGGCAAATCATGGGACAGAGTTGGGTGGTTGTCCAGTCCCTGCATTGCGTAGGAAATGTCATCTGAGGTGAAGCGCTTTTGTGGCGAGGGAGCTTGCTCCCGCTGGGCTGCGCAGCAGCCCCCCAAAAAACAGGGCCGCTACGCGCCCCAGCGGGAGCAAGCTCCCTCGCCACAAAAAGCTCTGCGGGCGGAAGAAATTGCTTACTCGGCAGGCAAGGTCAACCGCTGCCCGGCCATCAACAGCGACAACCGACTGAGGCTCATCCACGGCGAGCCCGCGGCCTGGCCCTTGATCTGCGCGTCGATGCGTTGGGCCTCGAGCAGCAATTGCGCCCAGCGCGACGCGGAATAGCGCTGCAGGGCCTTGCTCATCAGCGGTTTGCGCTTGTCCCACACGGGCGGGCGGGCCTGGCTGAAGGCTTTGTCCAGCGGTACGCCCTGGCTGTATTGCAGGGACAGGTTGGCCAGCAGGCGCAGCTCCCGAGCCAGGGCCCAGAGGATGACCGGCGGCTCGACGCCTTCGCCCCGCAGGCCTTCGAGCATGCGCAAGGCGTGGGCGGCTTCGCCGTTGAGGATCGCATCGGTCAGCCCGAAGACATCGAAGCGCGCACTGTCGGCCACGGCGGCCTGCACCGTTTCCACGGTGATCTGCCCGCCCTCGGCCATCAGCTTGAGCTTTTCGATTTCCTGGGCAGCGGCCAGCAGGTTGCCCTCGACCCGGGCGGCAATCAGCTCCACTGCATCCTGGCTGGCCGAGAGGCCCGCCTGGGACAGGCGCTGACGAATCCAACTGGGCAACTGGCTGACGTCCACCGGCCAGATCTGCACGAACTGGGTCTGCGGGCCTTCCACCAGGGCCTTGCCCCATTTGGTCTTCTGCGCGCTGCCGTCAAGTTTCGGCAAACTGATGAGCAGCACCGTGTCTTCGGCCGGGCGCGAGCAATATTCGATCAGCGCGGCGGCGCCCTTGTCACCGGGCTTGCCAGACGGCAAGCGTAGTTCCAGCAGGCGTTTTTCGGCGAACAACGACATGCTCGCCCCGGCTTGCAGCAGCGTGCCCCAGTCGAAACTGGCATCGGCGGCGAAGACCTGGCGTTCGTCGAAGCCTTGTTGGCGAGCGGCGCAGCGGATGGCGTCGGCGGCTTCCTGGCACAGCAGCGGGTCATCGCCGCTGATGATGTAGACGGGCGCAAGCGCGCCTTGCAGGTGTTTGCCGAGTTGGGCGGGAGCGAGCTTCATAAGAGAAGGCGAGCGGGGCGCCGGAGCGCCCCGCAAGGCTTATTCAGCCGGGATCTGCATTGGCGACTGCTGCGGGGTTTCCGCTTCAGCCTTGCGTGCCGCTTCCAGCGCTTCGGCTTCGGCCTTGGCCTTGGCGTCGGCGGTCTGTTGCAGTTGGTCCAGTTGGGCCGGGCTCAGCTGTTGCAGACGCAGCATCATGCGTTGCACGAGGTCACGACGCATTTCGTCGCGCACTTCGCTCGACTCCTGGTCGGAACCGGTGATGTTGTTGCCGTCGTGCAGGTAGACCTTCTGTACCTCCAGCTTGTCGTCCAGCAGCACCAGATCGTTCTGGCCGCGGATTTCATAGCTCAGCACGTTGTTCAGTTCGTATTCGGCCGAACGACCGGCGCCGGCATAGCTCAGGCTGCGCTGGCTTTGCTGTTCACGGGTCAATACCAGCTTGTACGGCGCTCCGCCGTAGACTTTCACGCCGCTGTTTTCCAGGTTGTCGCGCAGCATCTTGACGGTTTCGCCATAGGCGTCCCGTGCGCTGAGGTCCAGTTCGTTGATCGCCAGCTCGGTGGTGCCGGTGCCGCGCAGTTGGAAGCCGCAGGCGCTCAACAGGACCGCCAGGCCCACTACCAGCAGATTACGTTTGATCATCTTGTTGCTCCCCTTGAACCCTATGGGGGTCGACCAGGCGACCCCGCAGGTTGTATTCGGCGTCAGGCTCGAGCCTGGCGCCCGATCCAATTAGCTTGCGACGATGTTGACCAGCTTGCCGGGCACGACGATCACTTTGCGAATCGTCAGGCCATCGACGAAGCGCAGCACGTTTTCGTTGGCCCGTGCAGCGGCTTCGACTTCTTCGCGAGTGGCGGCGGCCGGCATTTCGATCTGGCCGCGCAACTTGCCGTTGACCTGGATGACCAGGGTCAGGCTGTCCTGCACCAGCGCGGTTTCGTCCACCAGCGGCCAGCGTGCATCGATCACCGGGTCGGCGTGACCCAGTTGATTCCACAGCTCGTGGCTGATGTGCGGCGTGATCGGCGCCAGCAGCAGCGTCACGGCTTCCAGGCCTTCGTGAATCAGTGCGCGATCCTGCTCGGTGCCTTGGGCGGCTTTTTCCAGCACGTTCATCAGCGTCATCACCTGGGCGATGGCGGTGTTGAACTTGTGGTTCTGGCCGACGTCATGGCTGGCCTGCTTGATGGCCAGGTGGATCGAGCGGCGAACGGCTTTCTGCTCGTCGTTCAGGCCGGCGACGTCCAGTTTGCCCGGCAGGCCCTGGGTGACATGGGCTTGGGCCAGGCGCCAGACGCGCTTGAGGAAGCGGTGCGAGCCTTCGACGCCGGAGTCCGACCATTCGGCGCTCATGTCAGGTGGCGAGGCGAACATCATGAACAGGCGGCAGGTGTCCGCGCCGAACTGATCGATCATCGACTGTGGGTCGACGCCGTTGTTCTTCGACTTGGCCATCTTCTCGGTGCCGCCGATTTCCACCGGCAGGCCGTCGGCGATCAGCTTGGCGCTGATGACCTTGGCCTTGCTGTCGCGTTCGAGCTCGACGTCGCTCGGGTTGAACCAGGTGTAGGCACCGTTGGCTTCGCGACGATAATAAGTCTCGGCGATCACCATGCCTTGGGTCAGCAGGTTCTTGAACGGCTCGTTGGAGCTCACCAGGCCTTCGTCGCGCATCAGCTTGTGGAAGAAGCGCGCATAGAGCAGGTGGAGAATGGCGTGTTCGATGCCGCCGATGTACTGGTCCACTGGCAGCCAATGGTCAGCCGCGGATTTTTCCACCAAGCCACCTTCATAGTGCGGCGAGGCGTAGCGGGCGTAGTACCAGGAGGACTCGACGAAGGTGTCCATGGTGTCGGTTTCGCGCTTGGCTGGCGCGCCGCATTTCGGGCAGCTGCACTCATAGAACTCAGGCATGCGTGCCAGGGGCGAACCGGCGCCGTCGGGTACGACGTCTTCCGGCAGGACCACAGGCAGCTGGTCTTCCGGCACCGGTACGTCACCGCAGGTGTCGCAATGCACGATCGGGATCGGGCAGCCCCAGTAGCGCTGGCGGCTGATGCCCCAGTCACGCAGGCGGAACTGGGTGCGCGAGGCACCGAGGTTCTTCTTGATCAGGGCAACTTCGATGGCGTCGAACGCACCGGCGAAATCCAGGCCGTTGAACTCGCCGGAGTTGATCAGCTCGCCGTGTTCGCCGTAGGCGTCCTGCCAAGGTGCCGGGGTCTGGTCGCCGGCGCTGGTGCGCACCACCGCTTTGACCGGCAGGTTGTACTTGTGGGCGAATTCGAAATCACGCTCGTCGTGGGCCGGCACGGCCATGACCGCGCCGTCGCCGTAGTGCATCAGCACGTAGTTGGCGACCCACACCGGCAGCTTCTCACCGGTGAGCGGGTGCTCGACGAACAGCGACGTCGGTAGGCCTTTCTTCTCCTGGGTGGCGACGTCGGCTTCGGCGACGCTGCCGCCTTTGCATTCGGCGATGAACGCCTGCAGCTCAGGGTTGTTGCGGGCGGCCAGGGTCGCCAGCGGATGCTCGGCGGCCACGGCCACATAGGTGGCGCCCATCAGCGTGTCGGGGCGGGTGGTGAAGACTTTCAGGATGCCGGCTTCGCCGATGGAGGCGACGTCGTACGGGAACTGTACTTCCATGCCCCGGGACTTGCCGATCCAGTTGCGCTGCATGGTCTTGACCTGCTCGGGCCAGCCGGTCAGCTCGTCGAGGCTCTCCAGGAGTTCATCCGCATAGGCGGTGATCTTGAAGTAGTACATCGGGATCTCGCGCTTTTCGATCAGCGCGCCGGAGCGCCAGCCGCGCCCGTCGATCACTTGCTCGTTGGCCAGTACGGTCTGGTCCACCGGGTCCCAGTTCACGGTGCCGTTCTTGCGGTAGATCACGCCTTTTTCGAACAGGCGGGTGAACAGCCATTGTTCCCAGCGGTAGTAGTCGGGCTTGCAGGTGGTCACTTCGCGGGACCAGTCCACCGCCAGGCCCAGGCTGCGCAGCTGGGATTTCATGTAGGCGATGTTTTCGTAGGTCCACTTGGCGGGCGCCACGTTGTTCTTCATCGCGGCGTTTTCCGCCGGCATGCCGAAGGCGTCCCAACCCATGGGTTGCAGGACGTTCTTGCCTTGCATGCGCTGGTAGCGGGAGATCACGTCGCCGATGGTGTAGTTGCGCACGTGCCCCATGTGTAGCTTGCCGCTGGGGTAAGGGAACATCGACAGGCAGTAGTAAGTCTCCTTGCCTGGCTGTTCACTGACTTCAAAGGACTTTTGCTCGTCCCAGAACGACTGGGCGGCGGCTTCGATTTCACGGGGCTGGTAGTGTTCGTGCATGGCTACTTTTGTACTGAATGGGGTGGCCCAATCCTCTTCGTGGCGATGCTGGGCGCAGACGACGCCGAATGCGGCGTTTTTCGATGCCCAGCCAAGCTGGAAGTGGAGTTACAGGAAGCGCCGTAGCATACATGACCGCGCTCTACCGAGGGAAACCTTAGATTGCGTGTCGACCATCGACGACCCCAGGCGATGACCCGTGTTCAGGGCCGTTGGTCGCGGCGCCCTGCCGGTTTGCCCAGCGAAGCTAAGCTTCTCAATGGGGAGTGAGTCTTATCTTCAATGAGGTGAGGGATGGTTGAATCACAACGAAAAGTCGCTACACCTGAGTTGTATGAAAAATTGATCGATCGTCTCGGGGTGGCCCTGGACGCTGCAAGAACCGCCGGTCGCTTGCGTGATGAGCGTCCGGCAGAGCTGGAGCTGCGTGGCTTGAGCCCCGCAGAGTTCGAACTGGTCAAGGCCTACCTTGAGCAGGTCGGGCACCAGGCCCCTGCTATTGGGGCCCAGGCAAACAAGCGTCTCGATGCGCCCCGTTCGGCCAAAGTCGTGTGGCTCAAGGACCGGACGCCTGACAAGGATGCTGTAAAGGTCCGGTCACTGCAGTTCAAGTAACGCCGGATTCACGCGTGTCGCTTTTTTTGATTCAAGGTTTTTTCGAATCTGTTGTCGCTTTGCGTCAACCCACCTAGGCTTCGGGCATCTATGGAGATGCCCGATGCCGTTTCGCTATTTCATCAAACAACTTTTATTGCCCCCCGGCATTCTTTTGCTGCTGTTGGCGCTCGCCTGGTGGTGGCGCCATTCACGACCGCGCCTGGCCCGCCTGTGTTTCGTCGTGGGCTTGGGCGGCTTCTGGCTGATGAGCCTGCCGGTGGTGGTGCAGTGGAGCGCCAAGGCCTTGGAGCGTGATCCACCGCTACTGCGCAGTGACTGGGCGAGCCTGGCCCAGCGTGCCGACGCCATCGTGGTGCTGGGCTCCGGTCGCGAGCGCGGTGACCCGGCCTGGGGGGCCGACCAGCCCACCGGTGTGGGTCTTGAGCGCCAGCGTTATGCGGCGCGGCTGGCCAAGGCTTCGGGCTTGCCCGTGCTGACAACCGGGGGCTTGCACTACGGCACCCCGCCCAGCGAGGCCAGGCTGATGGCTGACTCGATGCGCGATGATTTCGGCGTGACCGTGCGCTGGCAGGAAGAGCGCAGCCGCACGACCTGGGAAAACGCCCAGATGAGCGCCGAAATCCTGCTGCCCGCCGGCATCAAGCGAGTGGTGGTGGTCACCCAGGCCTGGCACATGCCGCGGGCGGCCTGGAGTTTCGAACGCTCGGGATTTGAAGTGGTGCCGGCGCCTGTGGGTTTCCTGGGCCAGGACAACGCCCGGCCACTGGGTGGCTGGATGCCGGAGTTCAAGGCGATCTGGCAGTCGGGGCAACTGATGAACGAGGCGGTGGGGCTGGTGGGGTATTGGTTGTTCTACCGCTGAAACACCGCGTGGAGTGAGCTGATCGCTGTTGTGGCGAGGGAGCTTGCTCCCGCTGGGGCGCGAAGCGGCCCCAAAAAAATGGCCTACTGCGCAGGCCAGCGGGAGCAAGCTCCCTCGCCAGAGGGTTTTTCATTCACATGGGGGGAACGAGTCAAACCGTCCTGGCCATCCGGCTCGCCATCAGCGCCCAGCCCAGCAACAGCACACACAAAACGATCAGCGGCCACGAGCGCCATTGCAGGTACGGGGTCAAGCCGTGCATCGGCACTACTTCGCCATACAGGATGCCGCGCTCGAATTGCGGGATCTGTGCGGTGATCTGGCCAAAGGGGTTGATCAGGCCGGTCACGCCGTTGTTGGTGGCGCGGATCATCCAGCGGCCGGCCTCCAGGGCGCGCATCTGGGCCATTTGCAGGTGTTGCAACGGGCCGATCGAGGTGCCGAACCAGGTGTCGTTGCTGATGGTCAGCAGCAGGTCGCTGCGCGCCGACAGGCTGGCGGCGAACTCCGGGTAGACCACTTCATAGCAGATGAACGGCGCGATCTGGTAACCCTTGGCTTGCAGCAACGGCTGGTCGGCCGGGCCCCGGGCGAAGTCCGACATGGGCAGGTCGAAGAAGGCGATCAGGCCCCGCAGGATGTCCTGCAGGGGCACGTATTCGCCGAACGGCACGAGCTTTTGCTTCAAATAAGTACCGTCACCTTCGCCGGTCACGGTGATGCCGTTGTAGTAACGCTTTTCGTGGCGCACCAGTTGCCGGATCGGCACGCCGGTGATCAACGCCGACTGCCGTTCGGCGGCGAAGTTGCCCATCATGTCCAGGTAGCCCTGGGCGGATTCCTTGAGCACCGGCACCGCGGTTTCCGGCCAGATCAGCAGGTCGACGCGCTTGGAGGCGAAGCTCATGTCGCGGTACAGCGCCAGCTGCGCGTTGAGCTGGTCGGGGTCCCACTTCATGCTTTGTTCGATGTTGCCCTGGATCGCCGCGACACTCAGCGGGTTGCCCGAGGGGCTGGTCCAGGCATGGCCCTTGAGCGCCATGCCGGCCACCCATGGGCCGATCAGCAGCAACACGCCCGCGGCAATAAAGCCTTTGCGGGCGCCGCGGAGCAACCGGGGCGCGTTGTACAGCAGCGCGACGGTCAGGGCGAGGGTGAAGGAGATCAGCCACATCCCGCCCAATGGCGCGAGGCCGGCCAGGGGGCCGTCGAGCTGGCTATAGCCGGAATACAGCCACGGGAACCCGGTGAGAAACCAGCCACGAAACGCTTCCTGGCCCAGCCACAGCGCGGCGAATGCCAGGGCATCGGCCAGTGGCGCCTCGTTGCGGCGCAACCAGCGCGCCCACAACCAGGCGGGCAGGGCGAAGAACCAGGCGATGGCGGCGATGAACAGCAGCATCAGAAAGCCGGCGAGCAGCACCGAGGCACCACCGAAGTTGTGGATGCTGACGTAGATCCAACTGGTGCCGGCGCCAAACAAACCGAAACCGAAACACCAGCCACGGCCCAAGGCCTGGCGCGGCGAAAGCTCGCGCAGCCCGGCGTAGAACAAACCGACCGCCAGCAATGCCAGCGGCCAGATATCGAACGGCGCCAAGGCCAGGGTGGTGATCGCACCGGCCGCCACGGCCAGCAAGTTACCGGGCCAGCCGGGGCGGGTTGTCCAGCGCATGTGTGTCCTTAGCGGGTCTCGCAGGGGTTATCGGCCAATGGGTGACAGGCGCAGCAAGTGAATCCGACGGCTGTCGGCATTCAGGATACGGAAGCGCCAGGAGCCGATTTCCGTGGTTTCGTTGCGCTTGGGCAGGTGCCCGAAAGCACTCATCACCAGGCCGCCGACGGTGTCGAACTCATCGTCGGAGAACTGGCTGTCGAAGAATTCATTGAAGTTCTCGATCGGCGTCAGGGCCTTGATCAGGAAGTCGCCGCTGGGCAGTGGCTTGATGTAGCTGTCTTCCTCGACGTCGTGCTCGTCCTCGATGTCGCCGACGATCTGCTCGAGCACGTCTTCGATGGTGACCAGGCCAGCCACGCCGCCGTACTCGTCGATGACGATGGCCATGTGGTTGTGGTTGGCGCGGAATTCACGCAGCAGCACGTTCAGGCGCTTGGACTCGGGCACGAAGGTGGCCGGGCGCAGCAGGTCCTTGATGTTGAAGCTGTCGCCGTTCTCCTGGAGGATCAGCGGCAGCAGGTCCTTGGCCAGCAGCACGCCCATGACATCGTCATGGCTCTCGCCGACGACTGGGTAGCGCGAGTGAGCGGAGTCGACCACGGCGGGCAGGAATTCACGCGGGGTCTGGGTCGCCTTGATGCTGACCATCTGCGAGCGCGGGACCATGATGTCCCGCACTTGCAGGTCAGCGACCTGGATGGCGCCTTCGACGATGGCCAGCGCTTCGCTGTCCAGCAGTTTGTTCTGGTGTGCATCGCGCAGCAGCTCCAGCAGCTCCTGGCGGTTTTTCGGCTCATGGGCAAAAGCCTGGGTGAGCTTGCCCAGCCATGACTTCTGCCCGTTGGTCGATCGATCTTCGCTCATAGCGATTACTCTGAATCCTTTGTCGTTACAGGTTGATGTATCAGTGTTCGTCGCCGGCGTAGGGGTCGGGATGACCCAGCTCTGCAAGCAACGTTCGTTCCAGCGCTTCCATTTCTTCGGCTTCGTCATCTTCTATATGGTCGTAACCCAATAGATGCAAGCAGCCGTGAATCACCAGATGGGCCCAATGGGCCTCGGATGTCTTGTCTTGTTCCGCCGCTTCACGTTCCACCACCGGGACGCAGATCACCAGATCGCCCAGCAGCGGGATGTCGAGCAATTCGTCGGGAACATCGGCGGGGAACGACAGCACGTTGGTGGCGTAGTCTTTCTGTCGCCAGGTGTGGTTCAGTTCACGGCCCTCGGCTTCGTCCACCAGGCGGATCGTCAGCTCGGAATCGGCGCTGCGCTGGCGCAGGGCCAGTTCGCACCATTGGCGGAACTGGGCTTCGCTGGGGGCGGCGTGTTCACAGGCCACTTGCAGGTCGAGTTCAAGCATTGCGGCCATTGCCTTTGCTTTCGGCCAACTCTTCCTCGGCGCGATGCTCGAAACGCTCGTAGGCTTCGACAATGCGCTGCACCAACGGGTGGCGCACGACGTCCTTGGGCATGAAATGCGTGAAGCTGATGCCCGGCACGTCCTTGAGCACCTGGATCACATGGTTCAGGCCGGACTTGGTGCCCCGGGGCAGGTCGACCTGGGTGATGTCCCCGGTGATGACGGCGGTGGAGCCGAAGCCGATCCGGGTCAGGAACATTTTCATCTGCTCGACGGTGGTGTTCTGGCTTTCGTCGAGGATGATGAAGCTGTTGTTCAGGGTCCGGCCGCGCATGTAGGCCAGCGGCGCGACCTCAATGACCTGGCGCTCGATCAGCTTGGCGACGTATTCGAAGCCGAGCATTTCATACAGCGCGTCATAGAGCGGGCGCAGGTACGGGTCGATCTTCTGTGCCAGGTCGCCGGGCAGGAAGCCGAGTTTTTCACCCGCTTCGACCGCCGGTCGCACCAGCAGGATACGCCGCACCTGTTCGCGTTCCAGCGCATCGACGGCGCAGGCCACGGCCAGGTAGGTCTTGCCGGTACCGGCCGGGCCGATGCCGAAGTTGATGTCGTTGCCGAGGATTTCCTTCACGTAGCGCTGCTGATTCAAGCCGCGCGGGCGAATCATGCCTTTTTTCGTGCGCAGGGCCACGGCAGGTTCCGACGGGGCGGGGTTGTCGAGTTCTTCGACAGCCGACTCCTGGAGGAACAGGTGGACCGTATCCGGCGACAGCTCGCTCCCCTTGGTTTCCCGGTAGAGACGGCGCAGCAGGTTTTCCGCGGAGGTGGTGTGCTTGGGTTCGCCGATCAGTTCGAACTGGTTTCCGCGGTTGCGGATCTCGATGGCCAGGCGCTGTTCGATCAAGCGCAGATGCTCGTCGAATTGCCCGCACAGATTGGCGAAGCGGCGAGCCTCAAAGGGCTCGAGAATAAAGCGATGTGGTTCGATGGGTGCGTTCAAGGTCGTTTTTAGCCGCCCAGGGGCAATTAAGGTGAAATCAAGGATAACGCCAGTAGGCTGGGTGCGAAAGCTCTTAAACAGGCGAATCTGGTTCCGGCGACCGGCGCGGTCTTTTGTGGGAGCGGGCTTGCTCGCGAAGGCGGTCTTACATTCAGCGCATGTGTTGTCTGATCTACCGCTTTCGCGAGCAAGCCCGCTCCCACAGGGGAATAAGTGCTCACTGAATGAGCGAACCCCGCAGCGAGTGCGGTTGCGCGGCGTCAATGTGCACGTCGGCGAACTGGCCGATCAGGGCCGGGGTGTCGCAGCGGAAGTTGACGATGCGGTTGTTTTCGGTGCGTCCTTGCAGCTCGCCCGGGTCTTTTTTCGAATAATCGGTCACCAGAATCCGCTGGACGGAACCGACCATCTGTCGGCTGATCTCGAAGCCCTGCTGGTTGAGGCGGTGTTGCAAGGCGTTGAGCCGTTCTTTTTTCACTTCTTCCGGGGTTTCGTCCGCCAAGTCGGCCGCCGGGGTGCCAGGGCGTTGGCTGTAGACGAAGGAATAGGAAAAGTCGAAGCCCACGTCTTCGATCAGCTTCATGGTTTGCTGGAAATCTTTCTCGGTTTCGCCGGGGAAGCCGACGATAAAGTCCGAGCTGATGCAGATACCTGGCACGGCGGCGCGCAACTTGCGCAGTTTGGATTTGTACTCCAGCGCCGTGTGGTTGCGCTTCATGGCCGCGAGGATCCGGTCAGAGCCCGACTGCACCGGCAGGTGCAGGTGCTTGACCAGTTCGGGAACCTCGGCGTGGGCCTGGATCAGGCTGTCGGAGAACTCCAGCGGATGGGAGGTGGTGTAGCGGATGCGGTCGATGCCGTCCACTGCCGCCACGACGCGGATCAGTTCGGCGAGGTCGGCCAGGCGTCCGTCATGGGTCAGGCCGCGATAGCCGTTGACGTTCTGCCCCAGCAGGGTCACTTCGCGCACGCCGTTTTCCGCCAGGTGGATGATCTCGGCGATCACATCGTCGAACGGCCGGCTGACTTCTTCGCCGCGGGTATAAGGCACCACGCAGAACGTGCAGTACTTGCTGCAGCCTTCCATCACCGACACGTAGGCACTGGGGCCATCAATGCGCGGTTCGGGCAGGTGGTCGAATTTTTCGATTTCCGGGAACGAGACGTCCACTTGCGGCAGCTTGGTGCTGCGGGCGGCGTCGATCATCTCCGGCAGGCGGTGCAAGGTCTGCGGGCCGAAGACCACGTCCACGTAGGGCGCGCGATCACGAATGGCCGCGCCTTCCTGGCTGGCCACGCAACCGCCCACGGCGATGACCATCTCCGGGTTGGCCAGCTTCAGCTCACGCCAGCGGCCGAGCTGGGAGTACACCCGGTCCTGGGCACGTTCGCGGATGGAGCAGGTATTGAGCAGGATCACGTCCGCGTCTTCGGCGCGAGCGGTGACTTCCAGGGCCTGGTGTTCGCCCAGCAGATCGACCATGCGCGAGCTGTCGTACTCGTTCATCTGGCAACCGTGGGTTTCGATGTAAAGCTTCTTGGCCATGGACGGGTTCATCACGTGATTCAAAGAACCGCGCATTATAGGGAACAAGTCCCCCGGTTCCTACCGCTGCGCGAACAGTGGCTATGCTATAGTTCGCGCCCTCATTTTTACCCGCCGATGTGTTTCGCCAGCCATGACCAAACGTGAAGCTCCAATCTACAAGGTGATTTTCCTCAACCAGGGCCAGGTGTTCGAAATGTACGCCAAGCAGATCTATCAAAGTGATCTGTGGGGCTTCCTGGAAGTGGAAGAGTTCGTCTTTGGCGAGCGCACGCAAGTGGTCGTCGACCCGAGCGAGGAAAAGCTCAAGGCGCAGTTCGAAGGCGTGGTGCGCAGCTTCGTGCCGATGCACTCGATCGTGCGCATCGACGAAGTCGAACGCCTGGGCACCCCGAAAATCAGCGAAGCCCGCGGCGCGGTCGGCAATGTGATGCCGTTTCCGATGCCGATGCCTGAAAAGTAGTTGCCAGTCAGTTAAGAGAAAAGAAGCCGAGCGCGGCCTTTGTGGCGAGGGGATTTATCCCCGCTGGGGCGCGAAGCGGCCCTAAAACCTGACACCTCGGTATTAGAGATTGATTGAGTTGACTGCTTTGGGGCCGCTTCGCAGCCCAGCGGGGATAAATCCCCTCGCCACAGAAGGCCGTGGTGGATTCAGGGCAACGGCGAAAAAGGCGTACGCCCATCGGCGTTCTGCAATT